>NZ_JBNLYE010000020.1:0-36668 GCF_050172095.1 Bacillus sp. GMs2/2 | reverse complement strand
GTATGTATTTTCACCACAAGTTAAGGTATACTGTGAAATGAAGAGCAATCTGTAAGGGTTAGTTGCAGAATATGGTGAGTTTACGCAGAGAAAAGATACAGTCACGAATTATCGTGACTGTATCTTTTTTTAAGGAGTGTTTCCACAACCCACTATATATAGGCTTTTCTTTTGTATGGCTAGTTCTTCAAAATAATATGGAGTATAAAATCGAAGTAAATATAAAGGAAATACGTTCGATACTTTTGTTGTCATTCCGTTCTTTTACTCTTTCTTTCGCACGATTTAACTTGTGTTCTATTTCTTGTATCAGGTATAATATGGCTAAGTAGCTTAGTACGGGTATGCTTAGCAAAATTGGGAAAAATTATAATTTAATTAAATTTTCATATCATATCGAATAAGATATTTGATTTATATAATGAAAGAGAGGTGAAACCTGGTTTAAAAAATAAACAAGGACATGATATCGCATAACGGTAAGGACATTCGTCTTGGACGGTGAAAATATGGTGGTTGTAGAGTTTCCCCTGGTGTCTCTGCAATTTTAGTGAAATCAGTGTTTGCAAGATTTTTAAACCAGGCAACAACATGAAGAGAAAAGAGAATGAGTCTGTTAAAGTATTTGCTCTTGGTGGAGTAGGTGAAATCGGGAAAAACATGTACTGTGTTGAAATTGATTCTGAAATCTTTATCGTAGATGCAGGGTTAATGTTCCCGGGAGATGAAATGTTTGGAATTGATATCGTTATTCCTGATATTACATATTTAGTGGAAAATCAAGAGCGAGTAAAAGGTTTATTTATTACTCACGGTCATGAAGATCATATTGGTGGAATTGTGTATGTACTTCGTAAATTATCTATTCCAGTCTATGCAACGAAATTAACAGTAGGACTTATACAAGAAAAACTTGGTGAAGCGGGCATGTTAGGCCGTGTAGACCTAAAAACAATCGATTCAAATTCAACAGTAGAATTTAACACTACAACGGTGTCATTCTTCGGAACGACACATAGTATTCCGGATTCTGTTGGCGTTTGTTTCCATACATCAAAAGGTGCAGTCGTATATACGGGAGACTTTAAATTCGATCAAACTCCAATTGGAAATAGTGGAGCAGACCTTGGGAAAATGGCGCAAATCGGAAATGAAGGCGTACTTTGCTTATTATCTGATAGTACAAACGCAGAGCGCCCAGGCTATACAGGTTCAGAAAAAGAAGTTGGTGTAGAAATCTCTAAAGTGTTCTATGGCGCAGAAGGTCGTATTATCGTTGCTTCATTTGCATCGAATGTACATCGTATTCAACAAGTATTTGATGCAGCTGCTGAAACAGGGCGAAAAGTAGCGGTAGTAGGACGTAGTATGGTGAAAGTAGTAGACATTGCAAGACGTCTTGGTTATTTAGATGTTCCAGAAGGTATGGTTATTTCATTACAAGAAGTAGACAACTTTCCAGAGAAGAAGGTAGCTATTTTAACGACAGGTAGTCAAGGTGAACCGATGGCTGCTCTATCTAGAATGGCAAAACAAGCACATAAACAAATTTCAATTCGTAAAGGTGATACTGTTATCATTGCTGCTTCGCCAATTCCGGGTAATGAAATATCTGTATCAAAAATTATTGATTTGTTATTTAGAGCTGGAGCTGAAGTTGTTTATTACGGCGAACGAAAAGTTCACGTGTCAGGTCACGGTAGCCAAGAAGAATTAAAATTAATGTTAAATTTAATGAAACCAAAGTACTTTGTACCCGTACATGGTGAGTTCCGTATGCAAAAAGCACATGCATATTTAGCTGAAGATGTAGGTATTACAAGAGAAAATATCTTTATCGTAGAAAAAGGCGATGTAATTGCTTTTGGTGACGATGAAGCGAACTTAGTCGGTAAAGTACAAGCTGGTAATGTTTTAATTGATGGATTAGGTGTAGGTGACGTTGGTAATATCGTTCTTCGAGATAGAAAGATGTTATCTCAAGATGGAATACTAGTAGTTGTTGTAACGCTTGGTAAAGATGAAAAGAAAATTATCTCTGGTCCAGAAATCATTTCACGTGGTTTCGTATATGTTCGTGAATCAGAAGCGTTAATTGAACGATCTACAGAGATTGTACGTATGATTGTTGAGCAGTCAATTAAAGAATATTCAATTGAATGGTCAATGTTAAAACAAAATATTCGTGAATTATTAGGACAGTTCTTGTACGAAGAGACAAAGAGAAAACCTATGATTTTACCGATTATTATGGAAGTATAAAAAGATCACCCTTATGGGTGATCTTTTTTCTTTTTAACCCTATCGAATGAAATTTATAACTTAAGAAATAATAGTTATATACGAGTGAAAGGGGATGCGAAATGACAGAGCGTGATCGATATACAAATGAAGAAAAAGAAGCTGAGCCAAAAGAAGCTGGAAAAGAGGCTTCAATAGTTGAAAAAATTCAACAGCTTGGACAGACAAATGTACCACAGATGAATGAATCACGTATTCATTGTTTAACGATTATCGGACAAGTGGAAGGTCATGTTCAATTACCACCGCAAAATAAAACAACAAAATATGAGCATATCATTCCGCAAATTGTTGCGATTGAACAAAATCCGAAAATTGAAGGTTTGCTTTTAATATTAAATACGGTTGGAGGTGACGTTGAAGCTGGGCTAGCAATTTCTGAAATGGTAGCTTCACTTTCAAAACCAACAGTATCTCTAGTTTTAGGTGGGGGACATTCCATCGGTGTACCGATTGCTGTTTCTACTGACTATTCGTTTATTGCGGAAACTGCGACGATGACAATTCATCCAATTCGTTTAACAGGTCTTGTCATAGGTGTGCCACAAACATTTGAGTATTTGGATAAGATGCAAGAAAGAGTCATTCGTTTTGTGACGAAGCACTCAAAAGTAACAGAAGATCGTTTTAAAGAGCTTATGTTTGCGAAAGGGAATTTAACGCGAGATATTGGGACGAATGTAATTGGTGGGGATGCAGTAAAGTACGGTCTTATAGATGATGTTGGCGGTATTGGAAATGCGATTCGAAAATTAAACGAATTAATAGATGTTCGCGCGGAAGATAGTACAGAAGGGACAATGCTACAATGATTTTATATACAATTATGCCAGAGCAACTTGTGTATCCGGCCGATTATTCACAATGTGAAAGTCAAAAAGTTGTAAATATAAATGGTGTGGAATTAATGGTTTCTGAAGAGGAACATGGATGTTATTCTATTGTACGTGTGCTAAGTACGGACCCACTTCACTATTTAGAGTTTGAGCCCGGTCAGAAAATAACCTTTTAGCAAAAAGAAGGATTTTGTTTAGAAGCTATGGTATAATATAAAAAACAAGACGGTTGAGCAGCCATGAGTAGGCTGCTTTCTTCTGTTTATTTAGCATTTTACAAGAAGTGTAAAAATAGAAGATATAAAGACCTGAAAAATAGAGAAAACAGACATATAAATAGAGCGTTTTGAGGGGAGCTTTATTTATATGTAGAACGCGAGGTGAAGAAATGGCAAAACAAAAGCAAAGAGGGACGAAGGCAAAGGCAAGGCGTACGATAAAGCCAACTTTGTATTATGAAATCGTCGGTTTAACTCTTTTTGCACTTTCAATCATTACGATTTTACAGCTAGGCGTTGTAGGAAAATCGTTTGTGTTATTTTTTCGCTTCTTCTTTGGTGAGTGGTACATAATTGGTGTGTTAGGTGTAATAGCTTTATCGGTTTCCTTTGTTATAAAACGCGGATGGCCGAACCTTTTAAATAAACGATTAATTGGATTTTATTTAATTGTATTGGCGATATTAATGTTTAGTCATATTACATTATTTAACCTTCTTACAAAAGATGGAGCAGTGCAAAATACTTCTGTTATTGTGAGTACGAAAGATAACTTCTTTCTTGAAATGAAAAAGGGGCCAGATAGCGTTCATTTAGGTGGTGGTATGTTTGGTGCGCTTATGTTCGCAACATGTTACTTCTTATTTGACGAAGTAGGAGCTTATATCATTGGTATTATTCTAGTTATTCTCGGTATACTTTGTATAACAAATAAGCATATTGGAGAAGTGTTAGCGCCAGTTGGTAGAATTCTTAGAAGTCAATTTCAAGTGATGCAAGGGGATTATAAAGATTGGAGAGCTAAAAGAACGGCTGAACAAACAGAAAAGAAAAAAACAACAAGAAGCACAAGAAGCAAACGTGCTGCAGAACAAGAAGAAATTATTGAGCCGATGGAAGAAATTTCAATTGATCCTCCGATTATTTCGAATTTCACTGAGAATTATCCTGTAAATGAAGAAGAGGATAAACGAATCGAAGTAGAGGAAGAAGATTTGATCACTTCACCGTTTATTGAAGAGACTCCGCCAATTGAAGAACCAAAGAAAAAGCGTGGAGAAAAAATTGTTGAATCGTTAGAGAGTGAAGCGCAAGCACCTCCTATGCAATTTTCAAATGTAGAAAATAAAGATTACAAGCTTCCTTCACTTGATATATTAAAATTTCCAAAGAATAAGCAAGTTACAAATGAAAATGCGGAAATTTATGAGAATGCTCGTAAATTAGAACGTACATTCCAAAGTTTCGGAGTGAAAGCGAAAGTAACAAAAGTACATAGAGGTCCTGCAGTTACAAAATATGAAGTGTATCCTGATATGGGGGTAAAAGTAAGCAAAATTGTCAGTTTAAGTGATGATTTAGCCCTTGCTTTAGCTGCAAAGGACATTCGTATTGAAGCGCCAATTCCCGGGAAATCAGCTGTAGGGATCGAAGTTCCGAACTCAGAAGTTTCGATGGTAACACTGAGGGAAGTGCTTGATTCTAAGGCTAATAACCATCCGGAAGAGAAGTTGTTAATTGGTCTTGGCCGAGATATTACAGGTGAAGCTGTATTAGCCCGTCTAAATAAAATGCCCCATTTACTCGTAGCTGGTGCGACAGGTAGCGGGAAAAGTGTATGTATTAACGGTATTATTGTTAGTATTTTAATGCGTGCAAAACCACATGAAGTAAAATTAATGATGATTGACCCGAAAATGGTAGAGTTAAATGTATATAACGGTGTGCCTCATTTGTTAACGCCAGTTGTAACTGATCCGAAAAAAGCATCGCAAGCATTGAAAAAAGTTGTGAGTGAAATGGAACGTCGTTATGAATTGTTTGCTCATAGTGGTACACGTAACATTGAAGGATACAACGATTATATAAAAGAGCATAATAGTCAATCAGAAGCGAAACAACCCGAATTACCTTATATTGTAGTAATTGTGGACGAGTTAGCAGATTTAATGATGGTTGCTTCGTCTGATGTAGAGGATGCGATTATGCGTCTAGCGCAAATGGCTCGTGCTGCTGGTATTCATTTAATTATTGCAACGCAACGTCCGTCAGTTGATGTTATTACGGGTGTTATTAAAGCAAATATTCCATCACGTATTGCATTCGCTGTATCTTCTCAAACAGATTCTCGTACAATTCTTGACGGTGGTGGTGCAGAGAAGCTACTAGGTCGTGGAGACATGCTGTTTATACCAATTGGTGCATCGAAACCTGTACGTGTACAAGGCGCATTTTTATCAGATGATGAAGTTGAGAGAGTTGTAGAATATGTCATTGGACAGCAAAAAGCACAATATCAAGAAGATATGATTCCGCAAGATGTTCCTGATACGAAGCAGGAAGTAGAAGATGAATTATATGATGAAGCGGTTCAACTTGTAGTGGAAATGCAAACAGCATCTGTTTCTATGTTACAACGTAGGTTTAGAGTAGGTTATACGCGAGCTGCTCGCCTAATTGATGCAATGGAAATGAATGGTGTAGTAGGTCCATATGAAGGTAGTAAACCGAGAGAAGTGCTCATTAATGATGTACAAGAAAAAAGTTCTTAAAAAAAGCCTAATTGTTTTTACAATTAGGCTTTTTTATATAGTGTTTTTGTTATATACTATACTCAGTAATAAAGAAAGGGCTTACATTCAGGAGTGCTCTTTAGAATACGAATACTTTGAGTATGTTTTATGTAAATGTTCGATATTTAATGCAGAAAAATGTTAGATTTTGTTGACACGTATGAGAGCAAGTGGTAAGATTACTTCGAAAAGAATCACTGCCTCATATAATCTTGGAGATAAGGTCCATAAGTTTCTACCTGGCAACCATGAATTGCTAGACTATGAGGGGAAAAGTGTGTAACAAAGGATGTAAAGGATCTTTGTGCCGAACTTTTTCTCGAAATGAGGAATGTTTATGGTGCAAAGTTTTTTTTATGCAATAAAGAGTGAAAATTTCATTAAAAAAAATTATTATTATTTATTCGACAATTACGCTTATTTTGGTGTTTAGTCATTTGTACTATGTTGTAAGTTGAAAAAAGAGAAAAGAAGTCTTACATCAGAGGTCGAATAATTGAAATGCGGGGGAGTCTTATGTCAGTAAAATCCGATAGTCGTCACCTATATCTACGGGTGATTGATCACATCAAAGAAAAAATTAAAGATGGGGCTTATAAAGAACGACAAAAGTTACCATCAGAGTTTGATTTAGCGAAAGAACTTGGCGTAAGTAGAGCGACTTTAAGGGAAGCGTTGCGTATTTTAGAAGAAGAAAATGTTGTCATTCGTAGACATGGTGTAGGGACATTTGTAAATGCAAAGCCATTATTTTCTTCTGGAATAGAACAACTTTCTAGTATTACAGATATGATTTCTAGTGTGGGGAAAACACCAGGAACAATCTTTTTATCATCATCTACTACAACTTTAACAGAAGAGGAAAAAGAGAAGTTTAATAGTGAAGATGGTTTTAATGCAGTGATGATTGAACGCGTACGTACAGCAGATGGGGAACCTGTTGTGTATTGTATCGATAAACTTGCAAAAGAAATATTGCCAGATTTATCGGGTTACAATGAGGAATCATTATTAACGGTGATACATAATAACACACATAAGCGCATAACATATGCGGTTGCCCACATTGAGCCAATTGGCTATCACCCTAAAATCTCACCGATTTTAGAATGTGAGCCTGAAACAGCACTGCTTGTATTAAAACAAATGCACTATGATCAAAATGATGAGCCAATCTTATATTCTATCAATTACTTTAGAGCTGATAAATTTAGCTTCCACGTATTAAGAAAGCGTATGTAGGTAAATTCCTTTTTAGGGAGGTGACAGCAAGAAGTAAGGAACAGCAGCGTAAGAATAAATAAATATATATCATTTTTGGAGGGGTTTCTAGTATGAAGAAAAAAGCAGGCCTTTTATTATCATTAACATTAGCAGCAAGTACAGTTTTAGGTGCATGTGGTAACTCGGATAAGGCGAGCAGTGACAAGAAAGACACGAAAGACAATAAAGACTTCAAGGTTGGTCTTGTAACGGATGTTGGGGGCGTTGATGATAAGTCATTCAACCAATCTTCTTGGGAAGGGTTACAAAAGTTTGGTAAAGATAATGGTTTAAAAGAAAAGACAAATTATCGTTACCTTCAGTCTGAAAAAGAGGCTGATTATATTCCGAATTTAAAAAAATTCTCGAAAGATAAATATGATTTAACATTCGGAATTGGTTATAAATTAGAGGGTGCAATTAAAGAAGTAGCAAAAGAATCGTCAAAACAACAATTTGCAATCGTAGATACTGTTGTAGATGCACCGAACGTAACGAGCATTACGTTTAAAGATCATGAAGGATCATTCCTTGTAGGTGCGGTAGCAGCTATGTCAACAAAATCGAATAAAGTAGGATTTGTTGGTGGAATGAAAAGTGATTTAATTAGTAAATTTGAAAATGGATTTAAAGCTGGTGCAAAGGCAGTAAATCCAAACATTGAAATCGTATCTGAATATGCAGAAGCATTCGATAAGCCTGAAAAAGGTACAGTTCTTGCTTCAGCAATGTATGGTCAAGGCGTAGACGTAATTTATCATGCTGCTGGTGGTACAGGTAACGGTGTGTTCACAGAAGCGAAAAACCGTAAGAAAAAAGGTGAAAATGTTTGGGTAATCGGTGTTGACCGTGACCAACATCAAGAAGGTATGCCTGAAAATGTAACATTAACTTCAATGATTAAACGTGTTGATGTAGCTGTAGAAAAAGTAGCTAAAGAAGCAAAAGATGGGAATTTAAAAGGTGGGAAAATTGAAGAGTTTGGCTTAAAAGATGACGGTATTGGTATTTCAAAAACAACTGATAACGTGAAAAAAGTTAACCCTGAAATTTTAACAAAAGTAGAAGAGCTTGAAAAGAAAATTACAGCCGGTGAAATTAAAGTGCCAGCTACAGATAAAGAGTATAAAGAATACGAAGCTTCTCTAAAAAAATAAATAGAGAAATAGCAAAGGTTAGTTCATAGAACTAACCTTTGTATGTATAAAACTTCCGAATTGTTTAATAAGTTAATAGTGTAATAGGGAATGTTCCCTGTTAAAAGGAGGAACACAATGGAATACGTAATTGAGATGAATAACATTACGAAAGTATTCCCAGGCATTGTAGCGAATGATGATATTACGCTGCAAGTAAAGCAGGGTGAGATACATGCTTTACTTGGAGAAAATGGTGCAGGGAAATCCACATTGATGAATGTACTATTTGGTTTGTACCAACCAGAGCAGGGTGAAATTAAAATTAAAGGTAAACCTGTAAAAATCACAAATCCGAATATAGCAAATGACCTTGGTATTGGAATGGTCCATCAACACTTTATGCTTGTTCATAATTTTACAGTTACAGAGAATATTATTCTCGGAAATGAACCGAAGAAAAAAGGGAAAATTGCTGTTGAGGATGCTGCTAAAGAAATTCAAAAACTGTCTGAACAATACGGTTTGGCTGTAGATCCATATGCGAAAATACAGGATATTTCAGTGGGTATGCAACAGCGTGTTGAGATTTTGAAAACTCTTTACCGCGGTGCAGAAATTTTAATATTTGATGAACCGACAGCTGTGTTAACACCACAAGAAATTCATGAGCTAATTCAAATTATGAAAAAGCTTGTACAAGAAGGAAAATCTATTGTTCTTATTACACATAAGTTGAAAGAAATTATGGAAGTTTGCGATCGTTGTACGATTATTCGTAAAGGAAAAGGGATTGGAACGGTTGACGTTGCAAATACGGATGAAAATAAACTTGCAGAATTAATGGTCGGACGTCAAGTGAATTTTAAAACAGAAAAAATAGACGCGAAGCCAAAAGAAGAGGTACTTTCAATTGCAAACCTTGTTGTTCACGATGCACGTCAACTACCTGCTGTAAAAGGCCTTGACTTAACTGTTCGTGCGGGGGAAATTGTTGGGATTGCAGGGATTGATGGAAACGGACAAAGTGAATTAATAGAAGCAATTACTGGTTTACGAAAAGTTGAGTCAGGTTCTATTGCAATTAAAGGAAAAGAAATAACAAATTGGCCTGTTAGAAGAATAACAGAAGAAGGAATTGGTCATATTCCAGAAGATCGTCATAAACACGGACTCGTTCTTGATTTTTCAGTTAGAGATAATATAGTTCTGCAAACGTACTATAAAAATCCATTTTCAAAGAAAGGGATTTTAAATTTCAGCAAAATTACAGAAAAAGCAAAGGCTCTTATTGAACAGTTTGATGTGCGTACACCTAGTGAGCAAACGTTAGCACGCGCTCTATCTGGGGGCAATCAACAAAAAGCAATTATTGCACGTGAAGTAGACCGAAATCCAGATTTATTAATTGCGGCACAGCCAACACGTGGTTTAGATGTAGGAGCAATTGAATTTATTCATAAGAGATTAATAGAGCAAAGGGATAAAGGAAAAGGTGTATTACTTTTATCATTAGAGTTAGATGAAATCTTAAATGTTAGCGATCGAATTGCTGTTATTTATGAAGGGGAAATTGTAGCAATAGTTGATGCGAAAGAAACGAATGAACAACAGCTTGGATTGTTAATGGCTGGAGGAACAAAGAAGGAGCAGGTGGGTACAAATGGCTAAAAAACTTTTAACAGAACGAACGATAAATATTTTAGTCCCAGTACTATCCGTTATTTTCGGCTTACTTGTAGGAGCGATTGTAATGCTAGTTAGTGGCTATGATCCAATTGTTGGTTATAGTGCACTTTGGACAGGAATGTTCGGCAGCGCAAGTGCGATTGGTGAAACGCTCCGTACAATGATACCGCTTATTCTTGCTGGCTTATCGGTGGCGTTTGCATTTCGTACAGGTTTATTTAATATCGGGGTAGAGGGTCAATTGTTAGTTGGTTGGCTTGCGGCGGTTTGGTTCGGTTATGCAGTCTCACTACCAGCGTTCCTTCATATTCCATTATCGATTTTATTTGCCGCATTGGTGGGCGGAATTTGGGGCTTCATTCCGGGATATTTAAAAGGGAAGTTTCAAGTGAATGAAGTTATTGTAACTATTATGATGAACTATATTGCGTTGTATGTAACGTATGACATCATTAAGCGTTTCTTACATGCGGGTAATGACAAAACGTATGATATTAAAGAGAGTGCGTCACTATCTTCAGACTGGCTTGCTTCTATTACTGACGGTTCACGTCTACACTGGGGAATTATTGTAGCAATTTTAATCGCTATTTTAATGTGGTTCTTATTAGATCGAACAACTTTAGGTTACGAATTAAAGTCTGTAGGATTTAATCAGCATGCTTCTCAATATGCAGGTATGAAAGTTTCTCGTAATGTAGTATTCTCTATGACAATTGCTGGTGCATTTGCGGGGATTGGTGGAGCGATGGAAGGATTAGGGACATTTCAGAGTATGACAGCGATGTCTTCGTTTACAGGAGTAGGATTTGATGGGATTGCCGTAGCATTACTTGGAGGGAATAATCCGTTTGGTATAATCCTTTCAGCTTTATTATTTGGTGGTTTGAAAAGTGCTTCCCCTCAAATGAACTTTGAGGCAGATGTACCGTCAGAGCTTATTAATGTAATTATTGCATGTATCATCTTCTTTGTTGCATGTAGTTATGTGTTAAGATGGGCGCTTACACGCATGAGCAAGGAGGGGAAATAAATGAGCTTTTTAGATATATTAGCCATTCTTGTGACGGGTACGTTATATACATCGGCACCTATCATTTTCACAGCACTAGGTGGTGTATTTAGTGAACGATCAGGTGTTGTAAATATCGGATTAGAAGGACTAATGCTATTTGGTGCATTTATTGGAGTTGTTACAAACTTATTGATGGGTGATACTTGGGGAACGATGACTCCATGGATTGCATTATTATTTGCGGCAATTGGTAGTGGATTATTTGCATTACTTCATGCGGTAGCTTCTATTACATTCCGAGCAGATCAAGTTGTAAGTGGTGTAGCCATTAACTTCTTATCTCTTGGTTTAACAGTATTTGCAATTAAGAAGATTTTTGATAAAGGGCAGACTGACTTTATTCAGTATCGTATTGAAAAGATTGATATTCCAGGCCTTTCGGATATTCCGGTTTTAGGGAAAATATTTTTCTCGAACGTACCAATAACGTCGTATATTGCCATTATTTTAGCATTCGTTGTTTGGTATGTTATTTATAAAACACCGTTCGGTCTTCGTCTACGTGCTGTTGGTGAACACCCAATGGCAGCGGATACGATGGGGATTAATGTATATAAAATGCGTTATATTGGAGTCTGTATTTCAGGAGTGTTTGCTGGAATCGGTGGAGCGATTTTTGCAATGTCAATTTCTAATAACTTCTCAGGGGCAACTATTACAGGACAAGGTTTCTTAGCTTTAGCTGCTATGATTTTTGGGAAGTGGAATCCACTAGGCGCATTAGGTGCAGCTCTATTCTTTGGTTTTGCGCAATCTCTAAGTGTAACGGGCGGAACAATTCCTGTATTAGATCAAATTCCAAGTGTTTTATTAACGATATTACCATATGTATTCACAATATTAGCGCTTGTTGGTTTTGTAGGTCGTTCTGAAGCTCCGAAAGCATTAGGAACTCCTTATGAAAAAGGAAAACGATAACTATTTTATAAGTATAAAAAAGCTCGCACATTAGTGTGGGCTTTTTTACATAGAATATATTTAATACGGAATTTTACTATGTTCCTTACATATTAAAGTTTTTAGAAAGAATCATATGTAAGCATAATAAGGGAGAAAAGTTGATTTTTTATTTCTAAAAACTGTATATTGAAGAGGAATATTCCTATATACGTAAAGGAGGGCTATAAATGAAACTAATGGAACAACAACTACATGAGTTAGATGGTTTGCGTGTACATATTATTCCGACTGATAAATATAAAACGAATACCTTTGTATTTCGTTTTAAAGCGCCTTTAAATGAGGAGACGGTGACAGAGCGTGCCTTATTGCCATACGTATTGCAAAGTGCGACAGAAAAATTACCTTCTGTAATTCGTCTTCGTCAATATTTAGAAGAATTATACGGATCTTCTTTAGCGGTAGATGTAAGTAAAAAAGGGGAAGACCATATTATCTCTATTTATGTAGACATTGCAAATGAAGTTTACTTACATGATGCACCACCGTTATTTGAAAAAGCGCTTTCTATGTTGTCAGATATTGTGTTACATCCAGCAACGGAGGGCAACGGTTTCCTATCTTCTATCGTAGAAAGTGAAAAAAGAGCACTGTTACAGAGAATTGAAGCTACTTATGACGATAAAATGCGTTATGCAAACGAGCGTTTAATTGAAGAAATGTGCAAAGTAGAACCGTATCGTTTAAGTGCAAATGGAAAAAAAGAGAGTGCTATGTCTATTACAAATGAAAGTCTGTATCAATATTATCAAAAGGTGTTAGCGGAAGATGAAATGGATCTATATATTATTGGTGATATTTCAGAAAACGCCGTTGATCTTGTAAGTAAGTATTTTTCTATTTCAGCTCGTCCAGTGAGAGAAAGAAATGTACTCCTTCATAGACGAAATAATGAAGAAAAAGAAGTTGTTGAAAAACAAGAATTAAAACAAAGTAAATTACACATCGGTTATCGTACATTTGTCACATATAAAGATGAAGATTATTTTGCATTGCAATTGTTCAATGGATTGTTTGGTGGCTTTTCTCATTCTAAGTTATTCGTAAATGTGCGTGAAAAAAATAGTTTAGCGTACTATGCAGCATCGCGCTTTGAAAGTCATAAAGGTTTATTATTTGTTATGTCAGGAATTGAAGCGAAAAATTATGAAAAAGCAGTTGAGATTATTAAAGAACAAATGCTTGCGATGCAAAACGGAGAGTTTTCTGAAGAAGAAATACATCAAACAAAAAGTGTCATCCAAAATCAAATATTAGAGGCAATTGATACACCACGTGGCTTTGTAGAAATGCTATATCATGGCATTATTTCAGATCGTACACGTCCAGTTGAAGAATGGCTTACAGGTATAGAAAGTGTGACAAAAGAAGAAATTGTAAAAGTTGCTAAAAATATTGAACTAGATACAATTTACTTTTTACAAGGAACGGAGGGAGAGTAAGTGGAGAAAATTGTTTATGAGCAATTAAAAGAAACACTCTATTATGAAAAACTTCCTAATGGATTAGATGTATATGTTTTACCGAAACAAGGATTTAATAAAACATTTGCAACGTTTACGACGAAATATGGTTCTGTAGATAATACATTTGTACCATTAGGGAAAGAAGAAATGATTCGTGTGCCAGATGGGATTGCACATTTTCTTGAGCATAAATTATTTGAAAAAGAAGATCACGATGCTTTCCAATTGTTTAGTAAACAAGGAGCATCGGCAAATGCTTTTACATCCTTCACACGAACAGCTTACCTTTTTTCAGGTACTTCAAACGTAGAACAAAATTTAAATACATTGCTAAACTTCGTACAAGAGCCCTATTTCTCTGAAAAAACAGTTGAAAAAGAGAAGGGGATTATTGGGCAAGAAATTCAAATGTATCAAGATAACCCAGATTGGCGTTTGTACTTTGGTTTAATTGATAGCTTATTTGTAAAACACCCAATTAAAATTGATATTGCGGGGACAATCGAATCTATTAGTAAAATTACGAAAGATTTATTATATGAATGTTATGAAACATTTTATCATCCAAGCAATATGTTATTATTTGTTGTGGGTGCAATTGATCCAGAGAAAACAATGGATTTAGTACGTGAAAATCAAGCGAAAAAAGATTATAAAAACCAGCCAGAAATTGTGCGTTCATTTGAAGAAGAACCAAATGAGGTAAATGAAAAGAAAAAAATTATTTCAATGCCTGTGCAAACACCGAAATGTTTAGTTGGTATTAAAGCGACTAATTTAAAAGAAAAGGGGCAAGCGCTTTTAAAACAAGAAATTGCGCTTACGTTACTTTTAGATTATTTATTTGGAAAAAGTTCTGTTCATTACGAAGCTTTATATAATGAAGGACTTATTGATGATTCATTCTCGTATGACTATACAGAAGAAAATAACTTCGGTTTTGCAATGGTTGGTGGTGATACGAAACAACCTGATGAATTGGCAGATCGTTTAAAAGATATTTTATTAAAAACAGATTATGATCAATTAGATGCGACGGCATTAGAACGAGTGAAGAAAAAGAAAATTGGTGGTTTTTTACGCTCGTTAAATTCACCAGAATATATTGCAAATCAATTTACACGATACGCGTTTAATGAATCTAGCCTATTTGATGCATTGACTGTATTAGAAGGACTAACCGTTCAAGACTTACAAGAAGTAGCGGGATTATTGTTATCAGAAGAAAAAATGAGTGTTTGTCAGGTGTTACCGAAAAAATAAAATTTTAAAGATACCCTCATCTTATCATTGAAAAATTGTAAGATGAGGGTATTATTTAGTTGTGTGAAAATTGAAGTTGTAGAGATAAGAGAGGGAATTTATGAAAAAGTATGCGTTAGTAACTGGAGGGAGCGGAGGGATTGGCTCTGCTATTTCGAAACAATTAATTCAAGATGGATATACAGTTTATGTTCATTACAATAACAGTGAAGAAAAGGTATTGGAATTGCAGAAGGCACGGGGAGAAGTTATCCCTGTTCAAGCTAATTTAGCTTCTAGTGATGGAGCAGAACGATTGTGGGGACAAATTGAACATCCTATTGATGTTATTGTATACGCAGCGGGGAAGAGTATTTTTGGATTAGTAACAGATGTAACAAACGATGAATTAGATTATATGGTAGAACTTCAAGTGAAGAACGTATATAAATTACTTTCAATGGCACTTCCGCCTATGATTGAGAGAAGAAGTGGTAATATTGTAATTGTTTCATCTATATGGGGACAAATAGGGGCTTCTTGTGAAGTGCTTTATTCAATGGTAAAAGGGGCGCAAAATTCATATGTGAAAGCTTTAGCGAAAGAAGTTTCTTTAAGTGGATTACGTGTGAATGCAGTAGCACCAGGAGCAATTGAAACGGAAATGTTAAGTGTTTTTTCTGAAGAAGATAAAATGGGAATTGCTGAAGATATACCATTAGGTAGAATAGGATTACCAGAAGAAGTAGCGAAAACAGTTTCATTTCTCGTATCACCAGGAGCGTCTTACATAACTGGACAAATTATCGGAGTGAATGGCGGTTGGCACTGCTAAAAAATTCTTACATAAAAAATGAATAGTTGCACAAATTAAGGATGATTTTATTACTCAATAGTGAGGTGCTTAATTATGTCAGTATTAGATAATTTTGATCAGTGGAAGAGCTTTTTAGGAGAACGTTTAGAGCAAGCGCAAGACAAAGGTTTAGATGGCGGTGCGGTATCAGATATGGCATTTCGTGTTGGCGACTATCTTGCTAATGAAGTAGAAGGACGCAATGACCAAGAGAAATTATTAGCTGAGCTTTGGAAAGTTGCTGATGAACAGGAGCAACATACAATTGCAAATTTAATGGTTAAGTTCGTACAACATAAGTAAAAGTAGAGAGGAGATTCTCCTCTCTACTTTTTTTGTATAATAATTACACAGGATAGATTATACATTTAGCTTCCCTATTAGGGTGAAATCATATAATATAGTACGTAGGTGTAAAGTAAGCAAGGGGAGTGATCTTGGATGATTGAATGGTATTTTGAATATGAAATACATAAAAACCGACCTGGCTTGCTTGGTGACGTTTCTTCGTTAATCGGTATGCTCGGCATTAATATTGTCACAATTAATGGTGTAGATAATGCACGACGTGGGTTACTTCTTATGTGTGATAATCAAGAGCAAATCTCTAGACTTGAATCAATTTTAAATACGATGGATAACATAACGGTAACGAAATATCGTCCGCCCAAGCTAAGAGATAAGCTAGCGGTTAGGCATGGTAGGTATATACAACGAGATGCAGATGATAAGAAAACATTTCGATTTGTGCGTGATGAATTAGGCTTACTTGTAGACTTTATGGCAGAAATCATGAAAAAAGAAGGCCATAAACTAATTGGGATACGCGGAATGCCTCGTGTCGGAAAAACAGAATCCATTGTTGCTGCAAGTGTTTGTGCAAATAAAAGATGGTTATTTGTATCATCTACTCTTATTAAGCAAACTGTTCGCAGTCAATTAATTGAAGATGAGTATAGCGATGACAATATTTTCATCCTAGATGGAATTGTGTCAACGAAGCGTGCTAACGAAAGACATTGGCAGCTCGTTCGTGAAATTATGAGATTGCCTGCAACGAAAGTTGTGGAACATCCTGATGTATTTGTGAGTCAGTCAGAATACACATTGGATGATTTTGATTATATTATCGAGTTGCGTAACGATTATGATGAAGAAATTCAATATAATTTAGTAGATGAAATTGAGCAAGGTACGCAAAATAATTTCTCTATGTTTGACTTTTAAAGAAATATTGAGGTGTTAGTAGTGACGGAATTGGGACAAAAGCTGAAAGAAGCAAGAGAAGCGAAAGGCTTGACTATTGATCAGCTGCATGAGATTACAAAAATTCAAAAACGCCATTTAGTGGCAATTGAAGAAGGCAATTATGATGTATTGCCAGGAGCTTTTTATGCGCGTGCATTCATTAAACAATACGCAGATGCGGTTGGATTAAATGGAGAGGAACTGCTCGTAGAACATCAGAGTACGATACCACAATCTGAAAAGCGTGAAGTTCCACAAGTATCAACGGGACAAAAAACACAAGAAACAATGCAAAAATCTTCATCATGGCCAATTGCAGATCACATGCCGAAAATCTTAGTTGCGCTGTTAGTCATCGCAGTTGGAGTGGTAATCTGGTTTGTGTTTCAAGCGTTAACTGGAAAAGATGATGAAAAAGTTCCAAGCGCTCAAAGTGAGAAAATTGAAGTTCAAAAAGCGAAAGATTCTCCGTTAGATACGAAGAAAGATGAAGTGAAAGCGGAAGAGCCAAAAAAAGAGGAACCAAAGAAAGAAGAACCAAAGAAAGAGGAGCAACCAGCACAACCAACTGGACAGCAAGAAGTGAAAGTAGTTGGAACAACTGGAAAGGTATCTACTTTGGAAATTCATAATAATAAAACATTAGAACTGGAAATTTCAGCTAAGGGTACAAGTTATGTAGATGTTAAGGATGATGCGGGTAACGAAATTCTAAACACTACAGTACAAAGCGGTCAAACAGAGAAACGCGATGTATCAACATTAAAAGAAGTACGACTTAATATTGGAAGTGCACCGAATGTTGAAATTAAACTGAATGGCCAAGTGCTTGCTTTCCCGTTAGATCCACAAAAAGAATATCACCAAAGATTGGTGATTAAAAACCAAGGGATAGAGCAACCAGCACAATAACAGTCATCGCTTCGATGACTTTTTTTCGATGAACAAATGTTTTTGATATGATGGAGGAATAGCTGTGAATTTACCAAATAAAATTACAATATCTAGAATCTTCTTAATTCCAATTTTTATGGTAATTATGTTAGCGCCCTTTGATTGGGGTTCATACAAAGTTGGTGATGTTGATTTGCCAATTCAACATTTAGTCGGGGCACTTATCTTTATCATTGCTTCAGCTACAGATTGGATTGATGGACATTACGCAAGAAAGTATAATCTTGTAACGAATTTAGGGAAGTTTCTTGACCCGTTAGCTGATAAATTGCTTGTTTCGGCAGCACTTATTACATTGGTAGAGATGCAATATGTACCGGCTTGGATTGTTATTGTAATTATCAGTCGTGAGTTTGCGGTAACAGGTTTACGTCTTGTACTTGCTGGAACAGGGGAAGTAGTTGCAGCAAACCAGCTAGGGAAAATTAAGACGTGGACACAAATTATTGCAATTGCAGCATATTTATTACACGATGTACCTTTAAATTTAATCCATATTCCAGTTGCAGATATCTTCATATGGATTGCATTAATCTTTACTGTTATTTCAGGATGGGATTATTTCTGGAAAAATAGAGCTGCTTTTGTAAACTCAAAATAGAAGTTTATGGGGGAATTGGGATGAATGCTGAGATTATTGCGGTTGGAACTGAATTATTACTTGGACAAATTGCAAATACAAATGCCCAGTTTTTATCTGAAAAGTTAGCTTCAATCGGAATTAACGTGTACTATCATACTGTTGTTGGTGATAATAATAAGCGATTGCAAAAGGCGATTGAAGCTGCGGAAGAACGTGCTGATATACTTATTTTTACAGGTGGATTAGGACCGACAAAAGATGATTTAACGAAAGAAACGATAGCTGCTAGTTTAGATGAAGAGCTTGTGTATGATGAAAAGGCATTAGCCTTAATAAGTAATTACTTTAAGCGTACAGGCCGTGAATTTACGGAGAATAATAAAAAGCAAGCGCTCGTTTTAAATGGAGCAACAGTATTTGCAAATGACCACGGTATGGCGCCTGGTATGGGGGTAAATAAGAACGGAAAAGTTTATATTTTATTACCAGGGCCGCCAAAAGAAATGAAACCAATGTATGTAAGTTACGTAGAGCCTTTTTTACGTAATTTTACAACAGGAGAAAACATTTATTCTCGTGTGCTTCGTTTCTTCGGTATTGGGGAGTCCCAATTAGAGGTGAAAGTGCAAGATTTAATTGATGGACAAACAAACCCAACAATCGCCCCGTTAGCAAATGATGGAGAAGTGACATTACGTTTAACCGCTAAGCATCAAAATGTTAGCGAAGCGGAGAAATTAATTCAACATGTGGAAGATTTGATTTTAGAAAGAGTAGGAGAATTTTTCTACGGATATGACCAAGAATTTTTGCATTATAAGGCAATCGAGTTATTGAAGAGAAAAGGGTTAACTTTAGCGTGTGCAGAAAGTTTAACAGGTGGTCTTTTTGGAAATCAAGTAACTGAAAACGCTGGTGTTTCTTCTGTGTTTAAAGGCGGTGTCATTTGTTATCATAATGATGTGAAGCAACATGTTTTACGTGTGCCTGAAGAAGTGTTGCATACTGATGGTGCAGTTAGTAAAGAATGTGCTCGTTATCTTGCTGAAAATGTTAAGGATGTATTAAAAGCGGATATCGGAATTAGTTTCACTGGGGTAGCAGGGCCAGATGCTTCAGAACAGAAAGAACCAGGAACAGTATTTGTTGGGCTTTCGATTAAGGATGAACCAACTGTAGTCTTTCCTCTTAATTTAAGCGGAAGTCGTCAACAAATTAGAGAACGAACAGCAAAATATGGATTTTATCATTTATATAAAAAGCTAGAAGAGATATAAGTTTCTTCTAGTTTTTTTTACGGTTAAATTTAGATATTATTTGATAGAAAATAAAAAAATCGAATAAATGTTCGATTTTTGTTGGCAAATTGAATTGAAAATAGGTATAATAAGATTAGCAATTCAGTTAAGGAGGAATTTTGAATGAGTGATCGTCAAGCAGCGTTAGATATGGCGTTAAAACAAATAGAGAAGCAATTCGGTAAAGGTTCAATTATGAAATTAGGAGAACAAGCGGAGCGTAGAGTTTCTACGGTTTCTAGTGGTTCTTTAGCACTAGATGTGGCACTAGGAGTAGGCGGATATCCACGTGGCCGTATTATCGAAATTTACGGACCTGAAAGTTCAGGTAAAACGACAGTTTCATTACATGCAATTGCAGAAGTACAACGTCAAGGTGGACAAGCAGCATTCATTGATGCGGAGCACGCAATGGATCCTGTATATGCACAAAAATTAGGCGTTAACATAGATGAATTACTATTATCACAGCCTGATACAGGGGAGCAAGGATTGGAAATCGCGGAAGCACTTGTACGAAGTGGTGCGGTTGACATTATCGTAATTGACTCTGTAGCAGCTCTTGTACCGAAAGCAGAGATTGAAGGCGATATGGGTGACTCACACGTAGGTTTACAAGCACGTTTAATGTCACAAGCACTTCGTAAGCTTTCAGGAGCAATCAACAAATCAAAAACAATTGCAATCTTTATTAACCAAATTCGTGAAAAAGTTGGGGTTATGTTCGGAAATCAACTACAAGTTGCTTAATCGAAAAGATTAAGGAGTTTACCATGGGTTTCCCTTGCTAGTGATAGCATGTTAAAAAACCTTGTGAACCTTATTGCCTAAGGGTGTAACTATCCATATAGTTGCTAACGGTGAAGCCCACCATTATTTAGGGTAATACCGTGCCAAGCTCCATAGTGATATGGGGAAGGTGTAGAGACTACCGAAAAGGACTTTTAGTTAACTGAGTAGGGTACGGCAGATGATAGGCTACTGCTGGAAGTGCAAGGCTCTCTGTAAAGAGATGAAGAGATAGTCCAGACTATAGAGATGGAAAATCTATAGATAGTGCCAGAAACAACTCCAGGTGGTCGTGCGTTGAAATTCTATTCAACTGTCCGTCTTGAAGTGCGTCGTGCGGAGCAATTAAAGCAAGGTAACGACATCGTTGGTAATAAAACAAAAGTAAAAGTAGTGAAAAATAAAGTAGCACCACCATTCCGTGTTGCGGAAGTTGATATTATGTACGGAGAAGGTATTTCAAGAGAAGGTGAAATCTTGGATATGGCTTCTGAGCTTGATATCGTTCAAAAGAGCGGTGCTTGGTATTCTTATAATGAAGAACGCCTAGGACAAGGTCGTGAAAATTCGAAGCAGTTCTTAAAAGAAAATACAGATTTAAGAGAAGAAATTGCCTTCTTTATTCGTGAGCATCACGGAATTAGTGAAGATTCTGGTGCTGAGGGCGCAGAAGATTCAACTCTTCTTGATTAAAAAAATAAAAGACACGGTCTCGTGTCTTTTATTTTTTTATCTACTATTAAGGAGCATAATACTATAGATAAAAATATTTTTTGACTTCAAATGGGTTGTGTAAAGAAGGATATGTAAATATTTTAAGTAAAGAAATGGGAATTACTAAGGTTTTCCAGTATAATAGGCTCCTTACTTTTCAAATTTAGGTCACATTCAAGGCTGAAGGTAAAGAAAGTAAAAGTAGACAACGCTTGACAATGAAAATTACGATAGATACAATGAGAATGTATATTTTTTCTTATATACGATATACTCTTCTCAAGAAGAGAAGTAATATTCGGAGTAAGGTTTAAATCTTACCGAAATAATAATATGACATTTTAATTGTGAAATGAAGAAAGTCCCTTAAAAAAGCGGGACGACGGTCTTTGCTGTATGTTGTAATTCAATGTACATGCCGACAGTCTTTTTTCATTCATAGCAAGGGGAGGTGAAATCATGAGTAGTACAGTTTGGATACTCATCTCCATTTTGCTTGCAACAACAGTCGGTGCAGTTGTTGGCTTTTTTGTTCGAAAGTCTATTGCTGAAGCGAAGATTAATGGTGCGGCTAATGAAGCAAAACGTATTCTAGACGAAGCGAATCGTGAGGCTGAAGCACTTAAGAAAGAAGCGCTTTTAGAAGCAAAGGATGAAATTCATACACTTCGTACAGAAGCTGAATTAGAAATTCGTGACCGTAGAAGCGAATTACAAAAACAAGAAAATCGTTTAATGCAAAAAGAAGAGAACCTTGATCGTAAAGACGAAACGCTCGATAAACGCGAGCAACAGTTAGAGAAGAAAGAGGAATCTCTTGTAGCGAGACAACAACAGATTGAAGAGTTGGAAAGCAAAGTGGGAGAGTTAGTTCAAAAGCAACAAACAGAATTAGAGCGCATTTCCAATCTGACACGCGAACAAGCGAAAGCAATTATTCTTGGTAAAGTAGAAAATGAAGTTTCTCATGAAATCGCTGTTATGGTAAAAGAAAGTGAAGTTCGCGCGAAAGAAGAAGCGGATAAGAAAGCAAAAGAGATTTTATCTCTTGCAATGCAAAGATGTGCAGCTGATCATGTTGCTGAAACAACCGTTTCGGTTGTAAATCTTCCAAATGACGAAATGAAGGGACGTATTATCGGGCGTGAAGGTCGTAATATTCGTACGTTAGAAACGTTAACGGGTATTGACTTAATTATCGATGATACACCAGAGGCGGTAATCCTTTCTGGATTCGACCCAATTCGTCGTGAAACAGCTCGTATCGCTCTTGATAAACTAGTACAGGACGGACGTATTCACCCAGCGCGTATTGAAGAGATGGTCGAAAAATCAAGACGTGAAGTGGACGAGTATATTCGCGAAGTCGGAGAGCAAACAACGTTTGAAGTGGGTGTTCATGGATTACATCCAGATTTAATTAAAATTTTAGGTCGTTTAAAATACCGTACAAGTTATGGTCAAAACGTCTTAAAACACTCTATGGAAGTTGCATATTTAACTGGACTTATGGCGGCAGAGCTTGGCGAGGATGAAAAACTAGCAAGACGTGCAGGTCTATTACATGATATCGGAAAAGCGATTGACCATGAAGTAGAAGGAAGCCACGTTGAAATTGGTGTTGAACTTGCAACAAAATATAAAGAGCATCCTGTAGTTATAAACAGTATCGCATCTCACCATGGTGACACAGAACCAACTTCTATCATTGCAGTTTTAGTTGCAGCAGCAGATGCTTTATCAGCTGCAAGACCGGGAGCTCGTAGTGAAACACTTGAAAACTATATTCGTCGTCTTGAAAAGTTAGAAGAGATTTCAGAGTCTTATGAAGGCGTTGAAAAATCATTTGCAATTCAAGCAGGACGTGAAGTTCGTATTTTGGTAAAACCAGATACAATCGATGACTTAGAAGCTCATCGTTTAGCTCGTGATATCCGAAAACGTATTGAAAATGAACTGGATTACCCAGGACATATTAAAGTAACTGTTATTCGTGAAACACGTGCAGTGGAATACGCAAAATAAAGTGGTGAAACACCACTTTATTTTTTTGTGTTGGAATTGGATAAAATAAAGACAGTTAGTTATATAGCATAAAAGTGAAACAAACTTATAATAAAGATATTATAAGGAATTTACTTGATGCTATAGCAATAAAAAATGCAGTACATAGAAAGGGTAAGACATATGAGAATATTATTTGTTGGGGATGTAGTAGGATCTCCTGGTAGAGGTATGATTCAACAATACGTACCGGCATTAAAGAAAAAATATACACCTACAGTAACAATCATTAATGGAGAAAATGCAGCAGGTGGCCGTGGGATTACAGAAAAAATATATCGAAACTTTTTAGAGTGTGGGGCGCAGGCAGTTACACTTGGAAACCACGCTTGGGATAATCGTGAAGTATTTGAATTCATCGATGATGCAAAATATCTTGCAAGACCAGCTAACTTCCCAGAAGGAACTCCAGGAAAAGGACTTATCTTTGTGAACTGTAATGGAACAGAAGTTGCAGTTATTAATTTACAAGGACGTACTTTCCTTCCTCCAATTGATTGTCCATTCCGTAAAGTGGATGAATTAATTAATATTGCGAAAAAACGTACGAATATTATATTTGTTGATTTCCATGCGGAGACTACAAGTGAAAAACAAGCGCTAGGTTGGTATGTAGATGGACGTGCTACAGCAGTAGTAGGTACGCATACGCATGTCCCTACAGCGGATAACCGTATTTTACCAAGCGGAACGGCATACATTACAGATGTTGGGATGACAGGGCCGTATGACGGAATATTAGGTATGGACAGAGAAGCAGTATTGAAGAAGTTTTTAACAAACTTACCAGTACGATTTGAAGTAACAAATGGTAGAACGCAATTAAGTGCAGTGTTAATTGATGTGGATCCAAATACAGGAAAAGCAAAGAAAATTGAACGTATTTTAATTAATGACGATCAACCATTTTTTGAGTAAATTTTCGTTAAATTTTAGATAAGTTATTATATTTTAATTTTTTAGAAAAATTACGAAAATTTAGCAGGAATACGCGCCATTCCTCGTGAATATAAGTTAAAGTGAAATAATTGCTAATACTTTTTAAAGAAACGAGGAGGAAACGCGGAATGGAAATATTAAAAGTTAAAGCAACGTCGGTCCCTAATTCTGTAGCTGGTGCACTTGCAGGTGTTATTCGCGAACGCGGAACAGCAGAAATTCAAGCTATTGGTGCAGGTGCATTGAACCAAGCTGTAAAGGCAGTAGCAATCGCAAGAGGATTTGTAGCGCCTAGTGGTTTGGACCTGATTTGTATCCCAGCGTTTACAGATATTATGATTGATGGCGAAGAGCGTACAGCAATAAAATTAATTGTAGAACCTCGTTAAGTTTAAACAACCTGTTTGCAGTATGCAAACAGGTTGTTTTTATAATGGAGGAATGAAAATGAAAATTTTTGATGCTCATTGTGACGTGCTTCTTCAGTTATGGAATGCACAAGGGAAAAGGAATTTTAAAGATGATTCACAATTACATATTACATTTGAACAGTTAAAGAGAAGAAAAGGAAGTATACAATGTTTTGCTATATATGTACCAGAAACAGTGGCATATGAAAGCCGATTTGAAGTAGCATTACAAATGGTAGATATTTTTTATAATGAAATTTTATCCCTACAAGGTGTGAAGTTTATTCAGACAAAAGATGATATTAACATATTAAAACAGGACGAGATTGGAGCGATATTAACAATAGAAGGATGCGAAGCAATTGGAAAAGATGCAATGAAATTACGGTTGTTGTATCGCCTAGGAGTACGTTCTTTTGGACTGACATGGAATTATGCCAATCTCTTAGCTGATGGTGCGCTAGAGACACGTGGGGCGGGTTTAACGACTTTTGGTAAACATGTTGTACAAGAACTGAATGCATTACATGTATGGACTGATGTGTCTCATTTGAATGAAAGAAGTTTTTGGGATGTTATAGAGATTGCAAAAAATCCTATTGCTTCCCACTCAAATTGTATGAAACTTTGCGAGCACCCACGTAATTTAAACGATGAACAACTTAAAGCTCTTATAAAGCGAAATGGCATGATTGGTGTCACTTTTGTACCGCAGTTTCTAACAAATGAAAAACAAGCGAATGTAGCAGATATAGTAAGACATATCGAATATATTTGTTCATTAGGTGGAGAGCGCAATATAGGATTTGGTTCCGATTTTGATGGGATTTTAGAAACAGTTGTAAATGTATCAGCGTATCGAGATTATGAAAATGTAATGAATGAGCTTTGTAAACACTATGCTGCATCTACTGTAGAACGATTTTTATATGATAATTTTGTAGAACATATGAGTTTTTAAATTTCGATTTAAAATTCAGAAAAATCAAAATTAATTCATTTGATTTTATTGCTTTTTTTAAGACCTAATACTAGAATGAAAAACAAAATAGCTTTATACTAAAGATTCAGGGAAATCAGAAGAGGCATAATTTGCGTCCGTTGTAGTTTATTTGCATAAAAAATGCTAAACTATTACTGTAAAAAAATACACTACAATGAATGCAGCCAAAAGGGGTGTAGGAGATGATTAGTCAACTTTCATGGAAAGTTGGAGGCCAACAAGGTGAAGGAATTGAAAGTACAGGAGAAATTTTCTGTATTGCATTAAACCGATTAGGATATTACCTATACGGTTACCGCCACTTCTCATCACGTATAAAAGGCGGCCATACAAATAATAAAATTCGTGTAAGTACAACAGAAGTACGAGCGATCTCAGATGATTTAGATATTTTAATTGCTTTTGACCAAGAAACAATTGATTTTAATTTCCACGAACTACGTCCAGGTGGAATTGTAGTTGCGGATGCGAAATTTAATCCAACAATACCTGACAATACAGATGTAAATCTATATGTGATACCGTTTACAGATATTGCTTCAGAATTAGGCACATCATTAATGAAAAACATGGTTGCTGTTGGAGCATCAAGTGCAGTATTAGGATTAGATGAAACAGCTTATTTAGATGTTGTTGAAGAAATCTTTGGTCGTAAAGGAGAGCAAGTCGTTCAAAAGAATATGGACGCAATTAAACGCGGCTCTCAATATATGAAAGAATTACTAGGTGAGAAAGTAAACATGATGCAGCTTGAAAAAGCTGATGGTAAAAAACGCATGTTTATGATTGGAAACGATGCAATCGCATTTGGTGCGGTAGCTGGTGGTGCTCGTTTTATGTCAGCATACCCAATCACACCTGCATCAGAAATTATGGAATACTTAATTAAAAAATTACCGAAAGTCGGCGGAACAGTAATCCAAACTGAGGATGAAATCGCAGCTTGTACAATGGCAATCGGTGCAAACTATGCTGGTGTTCGTACATTAACGGCATCTGCTGGTCCTGGTCTTTCATTAATGATGGAAGCAATCGGTTTAGCAGGTATTACAGAAACCCCATTAGTAATTGTTGATACACAACGTGGCGGCCCAAGTACAGGATTACCAACGAAACAAGAACAGTCTGACTTAATGGCGATGATTTACGGTACGCATGGTGAAATTCCCAAAATCGTAATGGCGCCAAGTACAGTTGAAGAAGCTTTCTATGACATTGTAGAAGCATTTAACTTATCTGAAGAATATCAAGTTCCTGTTATTTTCTTAACAGATTTACAGCTTTCGTTAGGAAAACAAACAGTAGAACCACTTAAATTAGATAAAGTGGAAATTCGTCGTGGTAAGCTTGATTTAGAAGCAGAATTACCAGAACGTGAAAATAAAGCATACTTCAAGCGTTATGAAGTAACAGAAGACGGCGTTTCACCACGTGTTTTACCTGGTATGAAAAATGGTGTTCACCATGTTACAGGTGTAGAACATGATGAAACTGGAAAACCGTCGGAATCAGCAATAAACCGTAAAGATCAAATGGACAAACGTTTCCGTAAAATGGAGAACTTGAAGTTTAATACCCCTGTTTATAAAAATGTTAAGCATGAAGAAGCAGACGTATTGCTTGTTGGATTTAACTCAACTCGTGGTGCGATCGAAGAGGCAATGACGCGTTTAGAACAAGAGGGTATGAAAGTAAACCATGCTCATGTGCGTTTAATTCACCCGTTCCCAACAGCTGAAATCGATCCACTTGTGAAAAAGGCGAAGCGTGTTGTAGTAGTAGAAAACAATGCAACAGGTCAGCTTGCTAACATTATGAAAATGAATCTTGGTAATGGTGAGAAAATTTCTAGTCTTTTAAAATATGATGGAAACCCATTCTTGCCGAAAGAGATTTACAACGAATGCAAAAAAGGGGTTGTATTAAATGGCAACATTTAAGGACTTTCGTAACAGTGTAAAGCCAAACTGGTGCCCAGGTTGCGGAGACTTCTCAGTGCAAGCTGCAATTCAACGTGCGGCAGCTAACGTTGGCCTAAATCCAGATGAACTTGCTGTTATTTCTGGTATCGGCTGTTCAGGCCGTATTTCAGGTTATATTAATTCATATGGTGTGCATAGTATTCATGGTCGTGCCCTTCCAATTGCACAAGGTGTGAAAATGGCAAATCGTGATTTAACAGTTATCGCTTCAGGTGGTGACGGTGATGGATTTGCGATTGGTATGGGTCATACAATCCATTCTATTCGTCGTAATATCGACATTACGTACATCGTAATGGATAACCAAATTTACGGATTAACAAAAGGGCAAACTTCACCACGTAGTGAAGCTGGATTTAAAACGAAAAGCACACCACAAGGTTCAATTGAACCATCACTAAATGTAATGGAAATGGCTTTAACAGCTGGTGCGACATTTGTGGCGCAAAGCTTTTCGAGTGATTTAAAAGAATTAACACAAATTATTGAAGCAGGTATTAACCATAAAGGATTTTCATTAATTAACGTATTTAGCCCATGTGTTACTTACAATAAAGTAAATACTTACGATTGGTTTAAAGAGAACTTAACGAAACTAAGCATGGTAGAGGGATATGATCCATCTAATCGTATGATGGCTATGCAAACGTTAATGGAAAATAACGGTTTAGTAACAGGTTTAATTTATCAAAATACTAAGCAACCATCATATCAAGAACTTGTTAAAGGTTATAGTGAAGAGCCTTTAGTGAAATCTGATTTAAATATGGATCAGAAAATGTTTGATGAGCTTGTTGCTGAATTTATGTAATGTAAGAAGAGGAGGTTGCCGATTTGGCAACCTTTTTTTATGTACAAAAATATAGGGTAGCCTTATTTACTTGGAAAATTCAGAATGATAAAATAATATATAAATCGTTGTATGAAAATGGCAAGTTCATTGCTTATGAAATGTAAGATAATAAAGGGCCTCTTTATTGTTAAAATTGGCGAAACACGTCATACTATGGTAATGTTTATAGGGATAAAGCAATATGCTTTTGGGTAGGACAACAAGAAATGATAAAAAGGGAATGTCTATTTGCGTGGGGAAGACTTCATTCTTATGAATGATTAGATTGATTACTCAAGTTTCAAAGGGCAAGTTATCTCTCAAGCTATCTAACCATTTTTGAGGTGAGTCTAAGCGCATTAAAATGGACTATAGAGTGTGTATAGTTAAGGGTGAAAGGAGATTACCGATGAACGAGCAACAACGATTAGCAAGTCAACAAGCAAATTCCTCTACGAAAAAAGAAGAGAAAGATTATAGTAAATACTTTGAAAGTGTATATCAACCACCTTCCTTAAAGGATGCGAAAAAGCGTGGGAAAGAAGAAGTTAAAATTGAACGGGATTTTGGCTTACCTGAAGAGTTTCGCAATTTTGGTACAGGAAGAAAGTTCTATATTCGTACATATGGTTGTCAAATGAATGAGCATGATACGGAAGTAATGGCAGGTATTTTCACAGCACTTGGATATGAACCAACTTTTTCAACTGAGGATGCAGATGTAGTTTTATTAAACACTTGTGCAATTCGTGAAAATGCTGAAAATAAGGTGTTTGGTGAGCTAGGCCATTTAAAGTCACTCAAACGAAGAAATCCAGACCTTTTAATTGGTGTATGTGGTTGTATGTCTCAAGAGGAATCTGTTGTAAATAAAATTATGCAAAAAAATCAGCATGTAGATATGGTATTTGGAACGCATAATATTCATAGATTACCGTACATTCTAAAAGATGCGATGTTCTCGAAAGAGACGGTAGTTGAAGTATGGTCAAAAGAAGGTGACGTAATTGAAAACCTTCCGAAAGTACGTCGTGGTGATATTAAAGCTTGGGTAAATATTATGTATGGCTGTGATAAATTCTGTACGTATTGTATTGTACCGTATACACGCGGAAAAGAGCGAAGTAGACGTCCAGAAGATATTATCCAAGAGATTCGTCATTTAGCTGCAAATGGTTATAAAGAAATTACTTTACTTGGACAAAACGTAAATGCATATGGTAAAGACTTTGAAGATATAGAATACGGTCTTGGCGATTTAATGGACGAACTTCGTAAAGTTGATATTGCCCGTATTCGTTTTACAACGAGCCATCCACGTGATTTCGATGATCACTTAATTGAAGTGCTTGGAAAAGGTGGCAACCTAGTAGAACATATCCATTTACCAGTTCAATCTGGAAGTACAGATATGCTGAAAATTATGGCACGTAAATATTCGCGTGAGCATTATTTAGAACTTGTAAGAAAAATTAAAGAAGCAATTCCAGATGTAGTATTAACAACAGATATTATCGTTGGTTTTCCAAATGAAACAGATGAGCAATTTGAAGAAACGATGTCGTTATATCGTGAAGTAGGGTTTGATACTGCCTTTACATTCATTTATTCTCCTCGCGAAGGTACACCAGCTGCAAAAATGAAAGATAATGTACCGATGGAAGTAAAGAAAGAACGTCTTCAGCGTTTAAATACACTAGTAAATACGTTGGCAATTGAAAAGAATAGTCGTTACAAAGGTCAAATTGTAGAAGTGTTAGTTGATGGGGAAAGTAAAAATAATCCGGAAGTACTTGCAGGTTATACTCGTACGAATAAACTTGTAAACTTCGTCGCTTCAAAATCTTTAATTGGTCAGCTTGTGAAAGTGAAAATAACGGAAGCAAAAACTTGGTCTCTTAACGGGGAATTAGTTGAAGAGCCGATTGAGGTGAAATAATAGATGAAAGTATATTCGAAAGATGACATTGTTGAACAAGCGAAAGAATTAGCAAAAATGATTTCTGAAACAGAAGAAGTTGATTTTTTTAAGAAAGCAGAGGCGCAAATTCATAAAAATGAAAATGTAAAGCGCGCAATCGATGAAATTAAAGCACTGCAAAAACAAGCAGTAAACTTGCAACATTACGGGAAATGGGAAGCTTTAAAAAAGGTAGAAGCTGAAATTGATGCATTGCAAGATAAGTTAGACAGTATTCCAGTCGTACAACAATTTAAATCTTCACAAACATACGTAAATGACTTATTACAGTTAGTTGCTAGTACAATTTCTAACAACGTAACAGATGAAATATTAATTTCAACTGGTGGCGATGTACTAAAGGGTGAAACTGGCGCAGCGGTAGAAAGTAAAAAAGGAAATTGTGGTTGTTAAAGAGATGTCATATTGACATCTCTTTTTTTTTGGGGATTAAACGTAAGTTCTTCTCAAAAAAAGAATGACACATTCCGCTATTGTCACGCATATGATTAAGTGAATAGTGATTGAGGAGGGTTACGAATGTCCGAATTTAGAGAGATTATTACAAAAGCAGTGGTTGGAAAAGGACGTAAGTATACAAAGTCAACGCATACATGTGAATCGAATAATGAGCCAACAAGTATTTTAGGGTGCTGGGTAATTAACCACTCGTACGAAGCAAGAAAGAATGGAAAACATGTGGAAATTGAAGGTTTCTATGATGTGAACACTTGGTATTCATTTGATGGAAATACAAAGACTGAAGTTGTAACAGAACGTGTGAACTACACGGACGAAGTAAGTATTGGTTATCGTGATAAAAACTTTTCTGGTGACGATTTAGAAATTATTGCTCGTGTTATTCAGCCGCCAAATTGTTTAGAAGCACTTGTATCACCAAATGGTAATAAAATTGTTGTAACTGTAGAACGTGAATTTGTAACAGAAGTAGTTGGAGAAACGAAAATTTGTGTAAGTGTAAATCCTGAAGGCTGCGTAGAATCAGATGATGATTTCCAAATTGCTGATGATGAATTTGAAGAATTAGATCCGAACTTTATAGTTGATGCAGAAGAAGAGTAATAGAAAGCTAGGGAGAAGTTCTTCCTAGCTTTTTACTTTACATAAGTGGGGCTGAATGAACATGATTCTTTATGAAATATGTTATAATGAAGAAAGACTCCTGAAATAGGAGATAAGAGTGTCCGTGAAATGCGACATATATGAAAATAGATTATCATGTAAGAATTATGGAGGAAAAGTATGACTCAATATACGCCTATGATACAGCAATATTTAAAGGTTAAGGCAGATTATCAAGATGCCTTTTTATTTTTTCGCTTAGGCGATTTTTATGAAATGTTCTTTGAGGATGCTGTAAAAGCAGCTCATGAACTTGAAATTACATTAACGAGCCGAGATGGCGGTAGTAGTGAACGTATACCAATGTGCGGTGTACCGTATCATGCGGCTAAAAACTATATTGAACAACTTGTTGAAAAAGGATATAAAGTAGCTGTTTGTGAGCAAGTAGAAGATCCGAAAACAGCTAAAGGTGTAGTACGTCGTGAAGTAGTACAATTAATTACGCCAGGAACGATGATGGAAGGGCGTACAATTGATGAGAAAGAAAATAACTTCTTAGCCGCATTAACACATTTTGAAGATGGATCATATGCATTAGCTTGTAACGACTTAACGACTGGACAAAATACAGTAACGTTATTGACTGCTTCAGTAGAAGATATTTTATTAGAAGTGTATGCAACTGGTTCGAAAGAAATTGTTGTTGATTCTTCATTTTCTAAAGATGAACTAAACAAGTTAACTGAAACATTGAAAATGACGATTTCGTATGAAGATGCAACGGCAATTCCGGAAGGATTAGAACATCTTGTGAAAAATGTTTCACAAGCAAAATTAATTAAAGCAGTTGGACGTTTATTTAACTATGTAATAAGAACGCAAAAACGTTCTTTAGATCATTTGCAACCAGTAGAAATTTATTATACGAATCAATTTATGAAAATTGATGTACATTCAAAGCGAAATTTAGAACTGACAGAAACACTTCGAACGAAAGAAAAAACAGGATCACTATTATGGTTATTGGACAAGACGAAAACAGCTATGGGTGGTCGTATGTTAAAACAGTGGATGGAACGTCCACTTATACAGAAAGAAAGAATTGAAGAGCGTTTAGAAATGGTTGAAACGTTTGTAAATGATTACTTCTTACGTGAAGATTTAAAAGAAAAGTTAAAAGAAGTATATGATTTAGAACGCTTAGCAGGAAAAGTTGCATTTGGTAACGTAAATGCAAGAGACTTATTACAATTAAGACGTTCATTGCTTCAAGTACCAGCTATTTTAGAAGCAATTAGTTTGTTAGATAACGCTTATGCATCGAGATTAATTCAAGGTGCAGATCCATGTGAAAGCTTAACAGAATTACTAGGAAGAAGTATTCAAGAAAACCCACCGCTTTCGATTAAAGATGGAGATATTATTAAAGATGGTTATAATGACAAGCTTGATCAATATCGTTACGTTAGTAAAAACGGGAAAACGTGGATTGCTGAGCTTGAAAAAAGAGAACGTGATATTACCGGAATTAAATCATTAAAAATCGGATACAACCGTATTTTCGGTTACTACATTGAAGTAACGAAAGCGAATCTTGCAGCACTTCCAGAAGGTCGCTATGAGCGTAAACAGACGCTTGCTAATGCTGAACGTTTCATTACAGATGAACTGAAAGAAAAAGAAACGTTAATCTTAGAAGCTGAAGAAAAAATTGTACAGCTAGAATACGATTTATTTACAGCACTTCGTGAAGAAGTAAAAGTATTTATTCCGAAATTACAACATTTAGCGAAAGTAATTAGTGAATTAGACGTACTGCAAAGTTTTGCGACAGTTAGTGAAGAAGAACAGTTTGTAAAACCTGTACTGACAACGAAGCGCGAAATCTTTATTAAAGATGGTCGTCATCCTGTTGTTGAAAAAGTATTGAACGGGAAATTGTATGTACCGAATGATTGTATTATGCCAGAGAATATGGATGTCTTTTTAATTACAGGGCCGAACATGTCTGGTAAAAGTACGTATATGAGACAATTAGCACTTGTAACGGTTATGTCGCAAATCGGTTGTTTCGTACCAGCAACAGAAGCAGTATTACCTGTATTTGACCAAATCTTTACGAGAATTGGTGCAGCGGATGATTTAATTTCAGGTCAAAGTACATTTATGGTCGAAATGTTAGAAGCGAAAAATGCAATTGCAAACGCATCAGAAAGAAGTTTAATTTTATTCGATGAAATTGGACGCGGTACATCTACGTATGATGGTATGGCACTTGCACAAGCGATTATTGAACATATTCATGACCAAATTGGTGCAAAAACGTTATTCTCTACGCATTATCACGAATTGACGGTGTTAGAAGAGAGTTTAGATCAACTGAAAAATGTACACGTTTCAGCAATTGAAGAGAATGGAAAAGTAGTATTCCTTCATAAAATTCAAGATGGAGCAGCTGATAAAAGTTACGGAATTCACGTTGCGCAACTTGCGGAGCTTCCAGATAGCCTAATCGCTCGTGCGAAAGAAGTGTTAGCACAGCTAGAAGGACAGGAAGAAATTATTATTCCAAAACGAGTAGAAGTGAAAGTACAAGAAGCTGCTCCAGAACCTGTAGTTGTAAAAGAAGAAATAGCAGAAATACAGGAAACGAAAGTAGAGACTGAAGAAGAATCGCAACTATCTTTCTTTGGAGGAGAACAGTCTTCGAAGAAACAAGAAAAGCCTCTGCTAGATCAAAAAGAAACAGCAGTACTGGCGCAAATTAAAAAAATCGATTTACTTGATATGACACCTTTAGAAGCGATGAACGAATTGTATCGCTTACAGAAAAAGTTAAAGAAAGGATGAGTAAGTAGATGGGGAAAATTCGCAAACTCGATGACCAACTCTCTAACTTAATTGCGGCAGGGGAAGTAGTAGAGCGCCCTGCTTCAGTCGTAAAAGAACTTGTGGAAAATTCTATCGATGCGAATAGTACATCTATTGAAATCCACTTAGAAGAAGCTGGGTTATCGAAAATTCGTATCATTGATAATGGTGATGGTATTGCAGAAGAAGACTGTATCGTCGCTTTTGAACGCCATGCAACGAGTAAAATTAAAGATGAAAACGATCTGTTTCGCATAAGAACACTCGGTTTCCGCGGTGAGGCATTGCCGAGTATTGCCTCTGTTAGTGAATTAGAATTAATTACTAGCACAGGTGATGCGCCTGGTACACACCTTATTATTAAAGGTGGAGACATTATAAAGCAAGAGAAGACTGCGAGCCGAAAAGGAACAGATATTACAGTACAAAACTTATTCTTTAATACACCAGCACGTCTTAAATATATGAAAACCATTCATACAGAGCTCGGAAATATTACAGATATCGTGTATCGTATTGCAATGTCACATCCAGAAATATCGTTAAAACTATTTCATAATGAAAAGAAATTGCTTCATACGTCAGGTAACGGTGATGTAAGACAAGTACTTGCATCGATTTACAGTATTCAAGTTGCGAAGAAGCTTGTTCCAATTGAAGCTGAATCTTTAGACTTTACAATTAAAGGTTATGTAACATTACCAGAAGTAACGAGAGCATCTCGTAATTATATGTCAACGATTGTAAATGGTCGTTACGTTCGAAACTTTGTATTAATGAAAGCAATTCAGCAAGGATACCATACATTACTGCCAGTTGGCCGGTATCCAATTGGTTTCTTATCGATTGAAATGGATCCAATGCTAGTTGACGTTAACGTACATCCAGCGAAATTAGAAGTTCGTTTTAGTAAAGAACAAGAATTGCTAAAGCTGATCGAAGAAACATTGCAAGCTGCATTTAAAAAAATACAGCTTATTCCAGATGCAGGTGTAACAACGAAGAAAAAAGAAAAAGACGAAAGTGTGCAAGAACAGTTCCAGTTTGAGCATGCGAAGCCGAAAGAACCATCTATGCCGGACATCGTTTTACCGACTGGCATGGATGCAAAACAAGAAGAACCGCAGGCTGTGAAACAGCCTGCGCAGCTTTGGCAACCACCGAAGCAAGAATGGCAACCACCACAGTCGCTCGTGAGAGAAGAACAAAGTTGGCAACCATCCACTAAACCGATAATCGAAGAGCCAATTCAAGAAGAGAAATCGTGGGACAGTAATGAAGAGGACTTTGAACTAGAGGAATTAGAAGAAGAAGTTCGGGAAATAAAAGAGATTGAGATGAACGGGAATGACTTACCACCGCTTTATCCAATTGGACAAATGCATGGAACATATATTTTCGCTCAAAATGATAAAGGATTATATATGATTGACCAGCATGCCGCGCAGGAACGTATTAATTATGAATACTTCCGTGATAAAGTAGGAAGAGTAGCGCAAGAAGTACAAGAGTTACTTGTACCGTACCGTATTGATCTATCTCTTACTGAATTTTTACGTGTCGAAGAGCAGTTAGAAGAACTAAAAAAAGTCGGGCTATTTTTAGAACAATTCGGCCATCAATCCTTTATCGTCCGCTCGCATCCAACATGGTTCCCGAAAGGACAAGAAACAGAAATTATCGATGAAATGATGGAGCAAGTTGTTAAACTAAAAAAAGTTGATATTAAAAAGTTACGTGAAGAAGCAGCCATCATGATGAGCTGTAAAGCGTCCATTAAAGCGAATCAATATTTAACGAACGATCAAATATTTGCCTTACTGGAAGAATTACGTACAACAACAAATCCGTACACATGCCCGCACGGAAGACCAATTCTTGTGCATCATTCTACTTATGAGTTGGAGAAGATGTTTAAGAGGGTTATGTAGAGTGAATAGATTACATTTCAAAAGGGAGTAACATTTACTGTTGCTCCCTTTTAATATGTAGATTTAATTGTTAAACGAGAATATGGTGGAGTAATTTTGTATTGTATTTCTTGGTTGCGTTAACTTAAATTTATCTATGTATAAAAAAGCGCTGTATACAGCACTTTTTAAAAGGTGCATGAATTGTATCATTACTAACTAAATAACTATGCATGGCCAAATGTTGCTTCTTATTTAGCTAATTGTCATAAGGATCTATACAATTACTTATTTTTATTATTATTAATTTTTTCAGTGTATAGAACTTGCTCTTTATAGTGCTTCTTAATTGGGAAGTTATGTGTACCTGTGCCGTTTTTGAATTTTTTGTCAATGGGGTTCTTTAGAGG
>NZ_JBNLYE010000019.1:0-39396 GCF_050172095.1 Bacillus sp. GMs2/2 | reverse complement strand
TATATATGCTATTTTTGATAAATTAAAATAGTAATATTCTATGAGATTTATATTGTTGACATTGGGATTTCAACGATACATTTTCGTAGGTCGGATTGTTGCGAGTGGATATATATTGCTATGTATTCGGCTACTAAATGAAAGGGTTACTGAAATGAAGTAGGCGGATAGCAAGTATATAGAAAGGAGAAAGGTAGAAAATATGAAGCAAGTATTGAAGTGTTTTAATGTCGTAACAATGATCACGCTTCTTCTATCCATCATATTGCCTTCGCCCAGTGCTTTTGCTACAGAGATAAATAAAAAAAGCTGGGATGAGTTACAAGGAAATGATGTGAAAATTAAGGCAGAGCAAGTGAATGCTGAAATGTATAAGGGAGAAGTAGCGGAGAGGGAGCACGTATTTCAATATAAGATTGAAAATACGGGAGATACACCAATCCGAGAATTAGTAATTAAACAAAATAATGACAATGGAATTGAGTTTCTTTCGCAATCTGTGAAAGTAAACGGAGAGAAGTTACTTGAAAATAAGGTAGCGGATTTCTATGTAGAGGAAAAAGATAATGGAGGAAAGGTTCTTTCTTCTAATCTTAAAATTCAAGATTTAAAATCACATGAAAAAATGACTGTATTAATAAAAGCTCGTCGTGCGCAACATTTTAATAAAGAGTATAAGCAGAAAATTAGTGTGCAAAAGGATCAACTACAAATAGGAAACATGTCTGTAGATGTTGAAGGGCTTCCTTCTGAAGAGAAGTTAGAAGCTAATACCGATGATGAGGCTGACAGTAGTAAGAAAGCTATCGGATCAACAACTGATTCAAAAACTAAAGAAGTGGATGGGAAATTAAAAGTATCTGTAGAAGATAAAAATACATCTACACAAAAAACAGAAATAGAGAAGGTAAAACAACCTGAAGCTGAGAAGCAACTAGAAAAAGAGGAAAAGCAATCACCTTTAGCAGTAAAGCAGAGTGATGCAGAAGTACAAGCTGCATCAGAAAATGCTTCGAAGGTTCAAATCCAAACAGGAGATAAACAAGGATTTGGAGACCCGTTGTATTCTACAATTGCTCCTGGTAATTTAGTACAGACTGGTAATGTGACGCTTGGTTTGACATCTGATCATTATGGCAGACAAAGTATGGGTTATAAAACGAATAAAATGACGGTTGATGTTGATAATGATGATAGTACTTTTAATTCGTCAACAGGTGCATTTCCTAACATTCCTGCTGGAAGTAAAGTGAAAAAGGCGTATTTGTTTTGGACAGCTGCTATGGGGACTCCGAGTGATGCAAGGACAGATTATAGAGTTAGCGATGAAGATGTAAGACAACCCGTTAAAATGAAGATGGGAAATAAGCAATACGCTGAAGTAAGTGCTGATAGTATACGAAAAGCGGATTCTTTACCGTATATTGCAAATCACTATGGCAGTGGTGCAGGATACGTAGCGTATGCAGATGTAACAAATGTAATTGCACAGCAAGGTATTTCTCAAACGGTGACAGTTGCAAATGTGCCACAAATTAAATTTGAAAAAGGTAGTGGCTATTACTGGGGTAACTGGAATCTTATATTAGTTTATGAAAACTATAAAGAAACAGTAAAAGACATGAAGATTTGGGAAGGGCTAGTCTCTCAAAAAAGTACAGCTTGGACAGATATTAGTGTTAATAAAATAAACACACCAAAAGAAGGCGCTTTTAAGGCGAAATTTAGTTATTTTTCATCGCAAGGTGATCCAGCTGATAATGATGGATATGCCTATGATTATGGAGAGTATGATTTTGGGTTAGGGTATCAAAAGTTTAAAAATATTAAAGGTAAAGATAATGATGTTAATGACTCATCTATGACAGAAGTACAAGTAGATGGTACTAACGAATTTGTTACGAAAAAATACCCAGGATATAATCCAGATTGGACAAATTCTTTCAGTACAGATATTCATACGTATCACCTTGAAGGACCCACTCAAGTGAAAAATGATTTAAAAGAAGCAAAAATGCGTTTTAGAGCATATGGTGGTGGCGGTGATATTTACGTATTAAATAACGCTACATTCGTTACAGAACATAATGCTCCAAACTTACAAGTTGATAAAAAGGCATTAGATAGTGCCGGAAAAGAAATTAAGGACGTTAAAGCTGGTGAAGAGTTTACGTATCAAATTGAAGTGAAAAATGATACGAAAAATAACCAAGCGCCGGTATCAAATGTAAAAGGTTTTGATAAATTAGATGATCGTTTAGAGTATGTTCCAGGGTCTATTCAATATGTTTCTGGAAGTAATAAAGGAAATAAAACAGATAATGCAAGCGATGATGAAGCAGAGTTTGTAAATAATCAAATTGATTTCCGTGTTGGTGAAGGTGCAGATGCTAAAAACGGTGGTGTTTTAAAGCCGGGTGAAAGTACCGTTATTACATTCAAAGTAAAAGTGAAAGATTCTGTACAATCAGATACAACAGTAAAAAATGTCGTTGTTGTAAAGGGACAAGATAGTGCCGAGATAAAGTATGAAACTGAGGACGATGCAAATGTTACGGTTACTACCCCAAAAGAAGTTCCAGGGGAAATAGAGGCGAGAAAAATAGCTTCTAATAAAACACCGAAGTTAGGTGATGAGGTAGAGTATCGTATTACATTTAAAAATAAGATAAAAGATGGACGTCTAGATGTATTGACGATTGAAGACGAATTACCAAGTAGTCTTGAATACGTGAAAGATAGTTTGAAAGCCGAAGGTGTAAAACCAGAGCCAGTAGAGCTGAAGTTTGAAAATGGCAAAGTAATTGCAAAGTATCCAGAAATTATGGATATGGAAGAAAGAAGTATCGTCTTTAAAACAAAAGTAAAAGAAACTGCAAAAATTGGTGAAGAAATTGTTAACAAAGCAACCGTTAGTGATAAAACAAATCCACCAAAGGATCTAGAAGAGAAGATTACACCACAGCATAAGGCCGGTAAAATTGATGCAAAGAAAAAAGCAACAAATAAGAAGCCGAAGCTAGGAGAAGAATTTGAATATCAAATTAGCTTTAAAAATACGGTGGAAAACGGAAAACTAGATGCAATTACAATAGAAGATGAAATTCCAGCTAACTTAGAATTTGTTCAAGGCAGTGAGAGAGCTGAAGGTACTGAACCAAATCCAGTAGAGTTAAAAGTAGAGAATGGTAAGATAATCGCAAAATATCCAGAAATTACGGATACAAAAGAGCGAAGCATCGCCTTTAAAGTGAAAGTAAAAGAAGAGGCAAAAGCAGGAGAAACGATTGTTAATAAAGCGGTTGTGAGTGAGCCAAATGGACAGTCTGAGTATCCAGAAGAAAAGATTACGCCGGATTATAAATACGGTAAAGTGGATGTAGAAAAAAACGTAACGAATCAAACACCAAAACTAGGAGAAGAAGTGGAATACCGAATTACATTTTATAATACGGTAGAAAACGGAAAACTAGAAACGGTGTTAGTAGAAGATACACTACCTAAAGGTGTTGAATACGTGAAAGATAGTTTGAAAGCTGAAGGTATAAAACCAGAGCCAGTAGAACTAAAAGTGGAAGATGGCAAAGTAATGGCAAAGTATCCAGAGATTATGGATACAGAAAAAAGAAGTATTGTTTTTAAAGTGAAAGTAAAAGATTCGGCAAAGGTAGGGGAGGCAATTGTAAATAAAGCAATTGCAAAAGATCCGAAAAATGAGCCTGTTGAATCGAAGGTTGTTATTACACCGCAAAGTAAAAAAGGTGAAATTGCTGCTACAAAGGTAGTTAATAATAAGAAGCCGAAGTTAGGTGAAGAAATCGAGTACCGCATTAGTTTTCATAATACGGTTGAGAACGGAAAACTAGAAACGGTGCGAGTGGAAGATACAATTCCAAAAGGTCTTGAATATGTAGAAAATAGCATCAAGGCCGAAGGAGAAGCACCTGGACCAGTAGAATTAGCTGTTGAAAATGGGATAGTCAAAGCTAAGTATATCGATATTATGGATATGAAAGAAAGAAGTATCGTCTTTAAAGTAAAGGTGAAGGAAGAAGTAAAAGTAGATAAAGAGATTGTCAATAAAGCAATTGTTGATGATACGAAAAATCCACCGATTGAACCGGAGGAAAGAATTACTCCGCAACATAAGGATGGAATAATTGATTCGAAGAAGACAGTAGATAATCCATCACCAAAACTAGGAGAAGAAGTAGAATACCGAATTAGCTTTAAGAACACGGTAGAAAACGGAAAACTAGAAAAGGTAATAATAGAGGATACAATTCCTAACGGTTTAGAGTATGTAAAAGGCAGTGAAAAGGCTGAAGGTGATAAACCAGCTCCATTAAAGTTAAGTGTGAAAGATGGAAAAGTTATTGCTGAATACGACAATATTACGGATATGAAAGAAAGAAGTATTGTCTTTAAGGTAAAGGTGAAGGAAGAAGCGGAAGTGGGGAAGGAAATCATCAATAAGGCAATTGTTGATGATATGAAAGATCCGAAAGAACCAGAAGCGAAAATTACACCATTACACAAAGATGGAAAAATTAAAGCGAAGAAAATCGTAAATAATGAAACACCGAAGTTAGGAGAAGAAGTAGAATACCGAATTAGTATGAAAAATACGGTAAAGAACGGAAAGCTAACAGACGTGACAGTAGAGGATACTTTACCAGAAGGTTTAGAGTATGTAGAAAATAGTTTGAAAGCAGAAGGTGCCGGAATAGATTCAGTAGAGCTGAAATTTGAAAACGGTAAAGTAATGGCAAAATATCCAGAAATTACGGATACAGAAGAAAGAAGTATCGTTTTTAAAGTGAAAGTAAAAGAAGAAGTAAAAGTCGGTAAAAAAATCATTAATAAAGCAACTATTGATGATTCGCAAAATAAGCCAGTTAATCCGACAGCGGAAATTATTCCTCAGTATAAAGATGGAAAACTTGAAGCAAAAAAGATAGTAAATAATGAAACGCCGAAGTTAGGAGAAGAAGTGGAATACCGAATTAGCTTTAAAAATACGGTAGAACATGGAAAGCTAACAGAGGTAAAAATAGAAGATGATTTACCAAATGGATTAGAGTATGTGAAAGATAGTTTAAAAGTAGAAGGTTCTAAGCCAGATCCAGTGGAATTAAAATTTGAAAACGGTAAGGTAATGGCAAAGTATCCTGAGATTACAGATACAAAAGAGAGAAGTATTACCTTTAAAGTGAAAGTAAAAGGTAAAGTGAGCGATTCAATTGTTAATGAAGCGATTGTGAGCGATACGAAACATCCGCCAGAAACACCGACAGCAGAAATTATTCCGCAACATAAAGACGGAAAAGTGAAAGCGAAGAAGACGGTAAATAATGAAACGCCGAAGTTAGGAGAAGAAGTAGAATACCGAATTAGTTTTAAAAACACGGTAGAAGGCGGAAAACTAGCAGAGGTAAAAATAGAAGATACTTTACCAGAAGGTTTAGAGTATGTAGAAAACAGTGTGAAAGCAGAAGGTACTAAGCCAGATCCAGTAGAATTGAAAATGGAAAATGGTAAGGTAATGGCGAAGTATCCAGAGATTACGGACACAGAAGAAAGAAGTATCACTTTTAAAGTGAAAGTAAAGGAAGAAGTGAAAGTCGGTAAAAAAATCGTCAACAAAGCAATTGTTGATGATACGAAAAATGAACCAGAAACACCGACGGCAGAAATTACTCCGCAGCATAAAGACGGAAAAGTGGAAGCGAAGAAGACGGTAAATAATGAAACGCCGAAGTTAGGAGAAGAAGTAGAATACCGAATTAGTTTTAAAAACACGGTAGAAAACGGAAAGCTAGCAGAGGTAAAAATAGAAGACGATTTACCAAATGGATTAGAGTATGTGAAAGATAGTTTACGAGCGGAAGGTACTAAGCCGGATCCAGTAGAACTGAAAGTGAAAGATGGAAAAGTAATCGCCAAATATCCAGAGATTACGGATACAGAAGAAAGAAGTATCGTCTTTAAAGCGAAAGTAAAAGAAGAATTTAAAGTTGGTGAAGGTCTTGTCAATAAAGTAGTTGTTGATGATACAAAAGATCCAACAACTTCAGAAGTAACAATTATGCCAGAATATAAAGACGGTAAGCTTAAAGCAGAGAAATTTGTAAACAATAAAAAACCGAAATTAGGAGAAGAAATAGAATACCGAATTAGTTTTAAAAATACGGTAGAAAACGGAAAACTAGTAGAGGTTAAAGTAGAAGATGAAATTCCAGCTGGATTAGAGTATGTAGAAAACAGTTTACAAGCAGAAGGATCTAAGCCTAGTCCGGTAGAATTGAAATTTGAAAACGGTAAGGTAATGGCAAAGTATCTAGAAATTACGGATACAAAAGAAAGAAGTATTATCTTTAAAGTGAGAGTAAAAGAAGAGGCAGAAATAGGCAAGGAGATTGTTAATAAAGCAATCGTAGTAGATACAAAAAATGAGCCCGAAGAGCCTCATGTGGAAATTACTCCGCAATATAAAGATGGTAAAATTGCTGCGCAGAAAGTGGCGAATAATCATAAACCGAAACTAGGAGAAGAAGTAGAATACCGAATTAGTTTTAAAAACACGGTAGAAAACGGAAAACTAGCAGAGGTAAATATAAAGGATGCATTACCAAATGGTTTAGAGTATGTGGAAGGCAGTATCACGGCAGAAGGTTCTAAACCGAAACCAGTAGAGCTACATGTGAAAAATAATAAGGTAATGGCAAAGTATCCAGAAATTACAGATACAGAGGAAAGAAGCATTGTCTTTAAAGCAAAGGTAAAAGAAAGCGTAAAAGTGGGAGAAGAAATCGTAAATGAGGCAATTGTAGATGATACAAAGAATCTGCCAGAAGAGCCTTATGTACCGATTACACCACAATATAAAGATGGGAAAATTGAGGCAAGAAAAGAAGTAAGTAACCATGAACCGAAGTTAGGTGAGGAAATCGAATATCGAATTATTTTTAATAACACGGTGAAAGATGGAAAACTAGCAGAGGTAAAAATAGAAGATAAAATTCCAGCTGGATTAGAGTTTGTAGAAGGAAGCGAAAAAGCTGAAGGTGAAGAGCCAAAACCAGTGGAGTTGAAAGTAGAAAATGGTAAGGTAATGGCAAAGTATTCAGAGATTATGGATACGCAAGAAAGAAGTATTGTCTTTAAAGTGAAGGTAAAAGATTCGGTTACAATAGGGAAGGACATTACAAATAAAGCGATTATCCATGTTGATGATCCGAACCATCCAGTAATTGATCCGACAGCAAAAATTACACCACAATATAAAGATGGTAAAATTGCTGCTCATAAAAAGGTGAATAATCATAAACCGAAGCTAGGTGAAGAAATCGAATATCGAATTTCATTTAATAATACGGTGAAAGATGGAAAACTGGCAGAGGTTAAAATTGAGGATGAAATTCCGTTTGGTTTAGAGTATGTGAAAGATAGTCTAAAAGCAGAAGGTGATAAGCCGGCCCCAGTAGAGTTGAAAGAAGAAGCTGGTAAGGTTAGTGCGAAGTATGAAAATATCACTGACATGAAAGAAAGAAGCATTATCTTTAAAGTGAAGGTGAAAGATTCTGTTGAAGTGGACAAGGCAATTGTAAATAAAGCAATTGTTGATGATACAAAAAATCCACCAGAGCGACCAGAAGTAGATATTACACCGCAGCATAAAGATGGTAAATTTAAAGCTGATAAAAAGGTAAGTAAAAAAGATCCAAAGCTAGGAGAAGAAGTAGAGTACCGAATTAGTTTTAAAAATACGGTAGAAAACGGAAAACTAGCAGAAGTGAAAATTGAGGATCAACTACCAAATGGATTAGAGTATGTGAAGGATAGTTTAAAAGCAGAAGGTAATGAACCCAATCCGGTAGAGTTAAAAGAAGAAGCTGGAAAAATTACAGCGAAGTATGAAAATATTACTGATACAGCTGAGCGTAGCATTATATTTAAGGTAAAAGTAACAGAAGCAGTAAAAGTCGGGAAGAAAATCGTGAATACGGCAATTGTGGATGATGATAATCCGAAGAATCCTCCGCAAAAACCAGAAGCGATTATTACACCGGAGTATAAGAATGGAAAAATAAAAGCTGAGAAAACAGTAAATAACCCAGCTCCAAAATTAGGAGAAGAAGTAGAGTATCGAATTACGTTCCGTAACGTAGTTGAGCACGGAAAATTAGCGAAGGTGAAAATTAAGGATGAATTACCAAACAGTTTAGAGTTTGTAGAAGGTAGCGAAAGAGCTGAGGGGGATAATCCAAAACCGTTGCATGTAAAAGTGAAAAACGGCATAGTACTCGCAGAATATCCAGAAATTACGGATACGAAAGAAAGAAGTATCGTCTTTAAAGCAAAAGTGAAAGAAAAAGCTAAAATTGGCGAAGCGATTGTGAATACGGCGGTTGTGGAAGATACTATAAATCCACCAGAGAAACCGAATGTCGCGATACAACCTCAACATAAAGAGGGTGTATTACAAGCTGAAAAGACAGTGAGTAACCATGAACCGAAGTTAGGAGAAGAAGTAGAATATCGAATTAGTTTTGAAAATACGGTAGAAAACGGCAAACTAACTGAGGTGAAAGTAGAGGACGAAATTCCAGCTGGTTTAGAATACGTACAGGATAGTATAAAGTCTGATGGGCCGGAACCAAATCCAGTAGAACTTAAAGTTGAGAATGGAAAAGTAACAGCAAAGTATCCAGAAATTACGGATACGAAAAAAAGAAGTATCATCTTTAAAGTGAAAGTACAAGAAACGGTACAAGTAGGAAAAGAAATTATAAACAAGGCGGTTGTGGATGATAATAATCCGACAAATCCACCAGTTGAGTCACTTATACCAATTACACCTCAATATAAAGATGGGAAACTAGAGGCAAGGAAAGAAGTAAGTAACCATGAACCAAAGCTAGGGGAAGAAATCGAATATCGAATTACTTTTAACGGCACAGTAGATGGCGGGAAGTTAGTTGATGTAAAGATTGAAGATGAAATTCCGTCTGGTTTAGAGTATGTGAAAGAAAGTCTGGAGGCCGTAGGTGATAAGCCTGTGCCAACAGAACTTAAAGTCGAGAATGGAAAAGTAACAGTGAAGTATCCAGAAATTACGGATACGAAAGAAAGAAGTATCATCTTTAAAGTAAAGGTAAAAGAATCAGTAAAAGTTGGAGAGGAAATAACAAATAAAGCGATCATTTATGTAGATGATCCAGATCATCCAGTTATGGAACCGACAGCGACAATAAAGCCAGAATATAAAGATGGTAAGTTAAAAGCGACGAAGACAGTAAATAATAAAGAACCGAAGCTAGGAGAAGAAGTAGAATACCGAATTAGTTTCAAAAATACGGTAGAAAACGGCAAACTAGCAGAGGTAAAGGTAGAAGATGAAATTCCAGCCGGTTTAGAGTACGTGCAAGATAGCATTAGATTTGAAGGGGCTGAACCAAATCCAATAGAGTTAAAAATGGAGTTTGGAAAAGTAATAGCAAAGTATCTAGAAATTACAGATACGAAAGAACGTAGTATTATTTTTAAAGTGAAGGTAAAAGCAGCACCAAGTAAAGGGATAACAAATAGAGCGGTAGTGGACGATAAAATAAATCCACCACTTGAGCCTACAGTTACAATTTTACCGAAAACAAAAGAAGATCTTAAGATACCAGAAGAGCCGAAGGAACCAGAAGATCCGAAAGAACCGAAGGAACCAGAAGTGAAACCGGAAGATCCGAAAGAACCGAAGGAACCAGAAGTGAAGCCGGAAGATCCGAAAGAACCGAAAGAACCAGAAGTGAAGCCGGAAGATCCGAAAGAACCGAAAGAACCAGAAGTGAAGCCGGAAGATCCGAAAGAACCGAAGGAACCAGAAGTGAAGCCGGAAGATCCGAAAGAACCGAAGGAACCAGAAGTGAAGCCAGAAGATCCGAAAGAACCGAAGGAACCAGAAGTGAAACCGGAGGAACCGAAAGAACCAAAAGAACCAGAAGTGAAACCGGAGGAACCGAAAGAACCAAAAGAACCAGAAGTGAAACCAGAGGAACCGAAAGAGCCGAAGGAACCAGAAGTGAAACCGGAGGAACCGAAAGAGCCGAAGGAACCAGAAGTGAAACCGGAGGAACCGAAAGATCTGAAGAAACCAGAAGTGAAACCGGAAGTAAGACTGGAAAAGTTAATTAAAGAACCGCAAGCAAAAGTAGAAAAAGAATTACCGAAAACAGGGGCAGCACATTCATGGATGATGTCAGTTGGTGCGGGAATTTCATTCTTAGTTGGCGGAGTATTATTCGTATTAGGTAGAAGAAGAAAACAATAATTTTTTAGACGAAAAGCACACTGAATTCGATAGTTTATTGGACTCAGTGTGCTTTTATGTTATATAAAAGGAAAGCTCCTTCCACGTATGGAAGGAGCTTTATTTTTGCATATTAAAACATACTTGAGCTATGCATCGGTTGAAGTTTTGCATTTGGATCGAAGTAAGCTTTTGCATTGTTTACTGCTGTCGGTGCTTCGCCAAATCCACAAGCGATAAGTTTTACTTTTCCTTCATATGTACAAATGTCACCAGCAGCGTAAATGCCAGGAATATTTGTTTCCATTTTTGAATTTACAAGGATGCTGTTTTTTTGTATATCTAAGCCCCAGTTTTTAATTGGGCCAAGAGAAGAAACGAAGCCGTAGTTTACGATTACGTCATCAACATCGATGATAATTTTTTCCTCCGTTTTTACATGTTGAAGAACGACTTGTTCAATCTTGTCATCACCAATGAGTTCTACTGGAACGTATGGTGTACTTACTTCTGCACGAGAATTCATTAAGCTTTCTACGCTATGTTCATGCGCACGGAATTTATCACGACGATGAACGATTGTAACTTTTTCAGCAATCGGTTCTAACATCATTGTCCAGTCTACTGCTGAGTCACCACCGCCAAATACTACGACGCGCTTACCAGCAAATTTATTCATATCATCAACGAAATAATGTAAGTTTTTCTTTTCGTATTTCGCTGTACCTTCTAATTCTAAGCGGCGTGGTTGGAAAGCACCATTGCCAGCAGTAATGATAACTGATTTAGAATAGTGAGTTTGCTTATTCGTAACAAGTTTAAATATACCGTCAGCTTGTTTCTCAAGCGTATCGACAGCTTCTTCTAAACAAACAGTTGGGTCAAATTTCTTCATTTGCTCTTTTAAGTTATCAACTAATTCTTGTGCGCGTACTTTTGGAAATCCAGCCACATCATAAATGTATTTTTCAGGGTAGAGTGCGGATAATTGTCCGCCAAGTTGAGGTAAGCTTTCAATGATTTTTACACTTGCTTGTCTCATACCGCCATAAAATGCTGTGAACAGTCCCGTTGGACCACCACCAATAATTGTTATGTCGTAAACTTTTTGATTTTCTGCCACTTTCATTCCCCCTATAGATGGAATTTTGATATTGATTTCATATATTGTTCATATGTACATGAAAATCCTGCAAATGATGACACTTTCAAATAAATGATAGCATATTTGAGTTCATAATACTTCTGAAAACGACTGAATTGTGTGTAAGTTTTCGCATAGGTTCTTTTTTATTGTATAAAATATACAGAAAGGAAAATACATGAAAAAAAGGCTAAAAAACCCTTGAAAACGCTATGTTATTTTAAAATATTGATAATTCTCCAGACGCTTGAATTCTGGAATAAAACCGACTAATATAGGGAAGTATTATGTTAAATTTCTATGACAAAATTCGTACGATTTTTTGACTGCGTTTTGTTATGATATAGAATGTGATAAATTCCACATTCTTGACAAATAGAGTTTTTAGTACTTGGTATTATTTTTCATTACTATTATATAAAGAAAAGGGTTGTGATTTGGTGAAGACTCCAAAAATCGTAGTTTTAGGTGCAGGTTATGGCGGGATGATTACGACTGTTCGTCTGCAAAAAGCATTATCTGTAAATGAAGCTGAAATTACGCTAGTAAACAACAACAGCTATCACTACCAAGCGACTTGGTTACACGAGAGCGCAGCTGGTACATTACAAGATGAAAAAATCTGTCTAGATATTCAAGACGTTATTGATACAAATAAAGTGAACTTTGTACAAGACACAGTAGTAGAAATTAAAGCTGCTGAAAAACGTATTATCTTAAAAGACGGCGAGTTAGAGTATGACTACTTAGTAATCGGTCTTGGTTTCGAATCAGAAACATTCGGAATTACAGGATTAAAAGAGCATGCATTCTCAATCGCTAACATTAATGCAACTCGTGAAATTCGTGAGCATATGGAAGCTAGTTTCGCTAAATATGCAGATGAAAAGCGCGATGAGTTAGTAACAATCGTTGTTGGTGGTGCTGGATTTACTGGTATCGAGTACGTAGGTGAGCTTGCAAACCGTGTTCCTGAACTTTGCAAAGAGTATAATGTACCACGTGAAAAAGCACGTATCATCTGTGTAGAAGCTGCTCCAACAGCACTTCCAGGTTTCGATCCAGCGTTAGTAGAATACGCTGTAAAACAACTTGAGAAAAAAGGTGTAGAATTCCGCATCGGTACAGCAATTAAAGAAGCAACTGAAGAAGGTATTATCGTTGCGAATGGCGATGACACTGAATTAATTAAGTCTGAAACAGTAGTTTGGGCTGCAGGTGTTCGTGGTAATGGTATTGTGGAAGAGTCTGGCTTTGAAGCAATGCGCGGGCGTGTAAAAGTTGATGAGTACATGCACGCTCCAGGATACGAAGATGTATTCATGGTTGGTGACGCAGCGTTAATCATTAATGAAGAAATTAACCGTCCTTACCCACCAACAGCACAAATTGCAATTCAACAAGGTTACAATATTGCACACAACTTAACTGTATTAGTTCGTGGCAAGGGCGAAATGAAGAAATTCGCATTCGATAATAAAGGATCTGTATGTTCTTTAGGTCATGACGATGCAATGGGCGTTGTTATGGGTAAAAAGTTAACAGGTTGGAAAGCTTCCTTCATGAAGAAAGTAATCGATAACCGTTACCTATTCTTATTAGGTGGACCTTTATTAGTTCTTAAAAAAGGTAAATTAAAGTTCTTTTAATATATAGTAGAAAAAGCAGAAACGGCTAAGAGCTGTTTCTGCTTTTTTCATATTAAAAATATAGTATAATATATAAAAAAGAAAGAATATTCTGTCCGTTCTGATGGAGGAGGTTATTACATCATGGAGAAACGAGGGAAGGTATGGCTAGCTGTTAGTGGTTTAGTAGCTACAAAAGATGGTAGGTGGCTATTTGTTAAGAAGAAATACAGTGGATTAAAAGGGAAATGGTCTTTACCGGCTGGTTTTGTAAATGAAGGTGAGACGGTTGATGAAGCTGTGAAACGCGAAGTGTTAGAAGAGACAGGCATTGTCGCTCATGTGAAGGGGATTATTGGTGTTCGATCGGGTGTTATTCGTAATGAGATTAGTGATAATATGATTATTTTCCTTTTGGAACCTGAAGGAGAAAATATTATTGTACAGGAGAAAGAATTGTCTGAAGTGGCGTTCTTACATCCGGATAAGATTGTAGACGATCCGAATACGTCTGTGCTTATTAAATATTTGTTAGAAGGAAGATCAGAACTACATCTTGAAGTGGACAAAACATTAAATCCAGGTGAACCATTTGGTTATACAGCTTATCACGTATTTACGGCACGTGCGAAGGAGAGGGGAAAAGAGTGAGTATACCGGTACTACTTATTTCAATGATGTTATTCTTTATTTTGTTCTTTGGAATTGGATTTTTACTCAACATGATTTTGCGAGCTACTTGGGTAATGGTTATTGTGTATCCGATTGTTTGTATGCTTATTATTAATAAAGCGAGTATGTGGGATTATTTTTCAAAACCGAAAGAAACATTTTCTTCATTTGGGACAAGTGTATCGCACTTAGGACAAGCAGACGTATTTATTCTATCTACTGGATTAGTAGGGGCTGCTTTAGCAGGAGTCGTAATCAAGAAACTTCGGAAAAGCGGATATCAAATGTTTTAATCTCCAATTAAGTTGGAGATTATTTTTTTTGCATATTCCTTCATCGTATAGGGAATGATTAACGATGAAGGAGTGTGGAATATAAAAATGTTAAAACGATATTGTATTCGCATTATGATGACTTGTTTACTTGCAATTGCATTATGCGTAACATGGAATGCTTTCACAGGAGTTTCTTTATTAGAGATTGTAAAGATATATGAAGGAATGAGTGCAAAAGAAGTACATGCAGCAGAAGTTAAGAGAAATGTTGCTCCGAGTAAAGAAGTGATAAATGCTTTAGAGCAGGCAAACGACTGGTCTAAATATCGTTCAATTGAAATGACTGCAACAGGTTATACATCGGGGATTGAGTCAACTGGTAAGAGGCCAGGGCATCCAGAGTATGGTATTACATATTCAGGTGTCAAAGTGAAAAGGGATTTATATTCCACAATTGCTGCGGACTTACGCGTATTCCCGATTGGAACGATTCTCTTCGTGCCAGGTTACGGGTATGGTGTAGTAGCTGATAAGGGCGGTGCAATAAAAGGAAACCGTCTTGATCTATATTATGATACGGTGAAAGATGTTTATAGCCAATGGGGTAAGAAAAAAGTAAATGTGTACGTAGTAAAAGTAGGAAATGGTAAGTTTACAGAAGAAGAGTTAACGATGTTAAATCAAGACGAAACGATGCAAGTGTTTCGTGGTCAATATTTAAAACAAAGATAGTCTAGTCGTAATTACGCTAGACTTTTTTTCTTGGCTTATTTCATGATAGAGGAGATTTTGGATCTGCGATTTTACACGCCATATAACTGTAGTTAGAATTATCGCATTTTATCGAAAATAAAGTTATAATGGTGGTAGAGAAATTTAGGGGGTCTGAACATGTTTCAAGTACAAAAAGAATTAGCAGGTCATGAAGCGGTAATTGTTGCTTTATTTGAAGAAGAGAAAATGAGTAGTTTTGTACAAGAACTGGACAAAGCGTTTGAAGGGCAATTACAAGTTTTACTAGAAGAGAAAGAATTATCTACGAAGAAAAAGGCCATTTCGAAAGTATATAGCTTAGGGAAAACAAATGTGAAACGTTATTACTTTGTTGGTTTAGGAAAGAAAGAATCTTACACGACAGAAACGTTACGTGCGGCTCTTGGTAAGGCGTTTAAAACACTGCAAGCAGCAAAAGTACAAGATGCAGCAATCTTACTTGATTCTTTCGTAACAGAGAAATTAGACGCGATTGATGTCGCTCATATTGCGGCAGAGGTACAAGGCCTTGGTACATATGAGTTACAAACGTATAAATCAGATAAAAAGGATCGTGTAGAGTTAGAGAAGTTCACGGCTATTACAGCGGAAGATGCACAAGAAATTGAAGCAGCATTAACAGTTGGCTACGTACATGGACGTGCAACAAATTCAGCTCGTACACTTGTAAATATGCCGCCAAACGTATTAACAGCGACAAAGCTTGCTGAGTATGCTGTTGAATTAGCGGAGAAGTATGATATGGACTATAAAGTTCTTGAGAAAGAAGAGATGGAAGACCTTGGTATGGGTGCGTTACTTGCAGTAAACCAAGGTAGTGTAGAGCCACCAAAAATGATCGCTCTTATTTATAAAGGAAAAGAAGAGTGGAGAGATGTCATTGGGTTCGTTGGAAAAGGTATTACATACGATACAGGTGGTTATTCTTTAAAACCACGTGAAGGCATGGTTGGTATGAAAGGTGATATGGGCGGTGCAGCTGCTGTATTAGGTGCGATGGAAATTATCGGTGAACTTCGCCCAGAACAAAATGTGATCGCTGTTATTCCTTCAACTGATAACGTTGTAAGTGGTACGGCATTTAAGCCAGACGATGTAATCACATCTATGAGCGGAAAAACAATTGAAGTATTAAATACGGATGCAGAAGGTCGTCTAGCTTTAGCTGACGGTATTACGTATGCGAAAAAACTTGGTGCAAACTACCTTGTTGATGTTGCAACATTAACAGGCGGTGTAATTGTTGCACTTGGAAACTATACGACAGGCGCAATGACAAATAATGAAGAGTTATTTGAGCAAGTGCTAGAGGCTTCTATGGAAACAGATGAGCCAATTTGGCAACTACCGATTTTTGATCGTGATAAAGAACGTGTGAGAAACAGTAAGTTTGCTGATTTAAATAACTCACCAGGCCGTGAAGGACATGCGGTTATGGCAGGTACATTCCTAGGCGAATTCGCTGAAGATACACCATGGGTACACTTAGATATCGCTGGAACATCAGAAACAAAAGGTGCGCACGACTTAGGTCCAGCTGGAGCAACTGGCGCAATGGTACGTACACTTGCAACACTTGTGGAGCGTTTTGGAGAAGAATAAGAGTATAAGTGAAGACTGTTCCGATATTTTGGAACAGTCTTCTTTTTATAGGTTTGTTTATCCTACTATTTGCCGGGTAGTAAGACCCATAACTCAAAATTCAGCGAAAGGAAAGCAGTTAGGTCGGATTGCCGGTAAACGCTCGATTGGTGAGGGCTGATTAAAGTTTCACTTTATAAAGAAATCGTATACAAAACCCCATTTAAAGCAAAAGAAGTACGGCCCGTTTCTTCAGAGACAACTAATATAAGTGCATCACTCTTTTCTGATAAGCCAATTGCAGCTCTGTGACGTGTTCCTAGCTCAGGATCAACTTCTGTACTTTTTGTTAAAGGAAGAATATTAGCAGCTGAGACAATATGATTATTTTTTACGAGAACGGCACCGTCATGAAGAGGGTTACCTGGATAAAATATTGATTCGAGTAATGGGGCAGTTAAATGAGCGTTTAATGTCGTTCCAGTTTGAATGAGAGCTTCAAGCGTCTCGTTTCGTTCCACGACGATAAGAGCACCATGTTTTCTGGCGCTTAAATGTTGGATAGCTGTCGTAATAAAAGATGAACTTTCCGTATAAGGTGATAAATATGCCTGAATATAGTATGTAGCTGCCAATGTTTGTACATTTGCTAACATATGATGAATATCTTCCATTTTGCATAAAATACATTCGTCTTCTTTATCGATTGCGTTCCTCATAATCGATAGTTCTTTTTCAGCAATTTCAATCATTTGCTTTGTTTGTATTTTGAGCTCTTCTGACAAGCCCCATTCGTGCATAATCCTCATTCCCTTTAGTGGAGTATTTAACAATAGTGTATACAAATATTCCTAGTAAAATCCTGTTAGATTTTATAAAATATTGAGATACAGCATGTTTTTTTCATATAATAAAGGTATGACGAGCGAGAGGAGAGAGAAGAATGAATTGGAAACAAGAATTTAGTCGCTGGCTTTCTTACGCACAATTAGATGCAGAATTAAAAGAACAGCTAGAAAATATGAAGCAAGATGAGAAGAAAATCGAGGATAGTTTTTATAAAAATCTAGAGTTTGGCACAGGTGGTATGCGTGGTGAACTTGGTGCTGGTACGAACCGTTTAAATGTATATACAGTTCGTAAAGCAACAAAAGGATTAGCAAGCTTTATCGAAAAGTTAGGTGAGGAAGCGAAAAAACGCGGTGTTGTTGTAGCCTATGATTCTCGTCATAAGTCACCTGAGTTTGCAATGGAAGTTGCTGCTACACTTGGTGCACGTGGTATCACAACATATGTGTTTGAAAGCTTACGTCCAACGCCAGTACTTTCTTTCGCAGTTCGTCATTTACATACAGTAAGTGGAATCGTTCTTACGGCAAGCCATAATCCGCCTGAATATAACGGATACAAAGTATACGGTGAAGATGGTGGACAGTTACCTCCAAAAGAGGCAGATGAGTTAATTAGCTACGTAAATGCAGTAGAAGATGAATTAACAGTTGAAGTCGCTGATGTAGAGCAATTAAAAGCTGACGGTTTATTACATATTATTGGACAAGAAGTAGATGATGCATATGCTGCAGAATTGAACAATGTCATCATTAATAAAGAAATGGTGCAAAAGGTCGGCAAAGACTTAAAAATCGTCTTTACACCATTGCACGGAACATCAAATATTTCTGTACGCCGTGGTTTAAAAGAAGTTGGATTTACAGATGTAACAGTTGTAAAAGAGCAAGAGTTACCAGATCCAAACTTCTCTACAGTAAAATCACCGAACCCAGAAGAGCACGCAGCGTTTGAGTATGCCATTCGTGACGGTGAAAAGGTAGGCGCAGATGTATTAATCGCAACTGATCCTGACGCAGACCGCCTTGGTGTAGCAGTGCGCAATCATAATGGTGAGTTCCAAGTATTAACAGGAAACCAAACAGGTGCATTAATGCTTGATTACTTACTATCTCAAAAGAAAGAAAACGGAACGCTTCCGGAGAACGGTGTCGTATTAAAAACAATCGTAACGTCTGAGATTGGCCGTACAATTGCGAAAGCATACGGTTTAGATACAGTTGATACGTTAACTGGATTTAAATTTATAGGTGAGAAAATTAGGCAGTATGAAGAAAGCGGACAATATGAATTCCAATTCGGTTATGAGGAAAGCTATGGTTATTTAATCCGCCCATTCTGCCGTGATAAAGATGCAGTACAATCTGTCCTATTTGCATGTGAAGTAGCTGCATACTACAAATCACAAGGGAAAACGTTATATGACGGTCTATTAGAAGTATTTGAGAAGTACGGTTTCTTCCGTGAAGACCTTGTATCGTTAACGTTAAAAGGAAAAGATGGAGCTGAAAAAATCCAAGAGATGATGGCAACGTTCCGTGAGAATCCGCCGAAAGAAGTAGCAGGCTTAACAGTCGTAGCAGTGGAAGACTATAAAGCAAGCATCGTTACATCTTTACAAGATGGACATAAAGAAGAGATTCACTTACCGAAATCAAATGTGTTAAAATATCAATTAGAGGATGGTTCATGGTTCTGCCTACGTCCATCTGGAACTGAGCCGAAGATTAAGTTTTACTTTGGTGTAAAAGATAGTTCTTTACAAAATAGTGAACAAAAGTTACTTACTATTAAAGAAGACATTATGAATCGTTTATAATACAAAGTAATTTTAAGTAGTAAGGAACAAAAGGGAGCGAAATCTCCCTTTTGTTTTATGTAGGAAATGCTTGCTATTGATTCCGACAGGAGAGAGGGTATTTTGTGATGAAAAAAGTAAGAAAAGCGATAATCCCAGCAGCTGGATTAGGAACACGTTTTTTACCAGCAACGAAAGCAATGCCGAAAGAAATGTTACCGATAGTAGATAAACCAACAATCCAATACATTGTAGAAGAAGCAGTGAAATCGGGTATCGAAGATATTATTATCGTTACTGGTAAAACAAAGCGTTCTATTGAAGATCATTTTGATAATGCATTTGAACTAGAACAAAACTTATTAGAGAAGAAAAAATATGAGTTGCTTGAAAAAGTACAAGCTTCTTCAAAAATGGTAGATATTCATTATATCCGTCAAAAAGAGCCGAAGGGACTAGGACATGCTGTTTGGTGTGCGCGTAAATTCATTGGTGATGAGCCGTTTGCAGTGTTACTAGGTGATGATATTGTCCAAGCTGAGAAACCGTGTTTACGTCAATTAATGGATGAGTATGAAAAAACACTTTCTTCTGTTATTGGTGTACAAACTGTTCCAGAGTCGGAAACACATCGCTACGGAATTATCGATCCATTAGAACAAGAAGGTCGTCGTTACCAAGTTCGCAATTTCGTTGAGAAACCAGCACAAGGTACAGCTCCTTCAAACTTAGCAATTATGGGCCGTTACATTTTAACGCCTGAAATCTTTATGTTCTTAGAACAGCAACATGTCGGTGCTGGTGGTGAAATTCAATTAACAGATGCAATCCAAAGCTTAAATGAAATCCAACGTGTATTTGCTTACGATTTCGAAGGAAAGCGCTACGACGTAGGTGAAAAGCTAGGATTCGTTCAAACGACAATTGAAATGGCCCTGCAACACCCAGAATTACGTGATGACATGGTTGCAATGATGAAGAAAATTTTAGAAGAACAAGCGAATCAAGAGTCTTAATATAAAAAAAGAGTTATTGCAGCAATCTGCAATAACTCTTTTTTTATTATGAAATCGTCGAATGAGAATGCTGATAAGCAGAACGACGCACAGCATAGTATATGCGAGGTGCGATAATAGCACCGATAATTGTAAATGCAATATCTTTTACTGCAAACCACATCATAATCATCCAAGCAGCTTTATAGCTCATATTACCGCCCATAAAGAGATTGACTGCTCCGTACATGTAAGTAGTACCGATTATATAAGTTAAAATAATTCCAGTGAAAGAGGCAATTGCAAATGTAATGAAAGTTGGTCTTTCTTTTTGTTCTACTAGTTTTCCTGATACGTAAGCAACGATAATAAAGGCGATAATAAAACCACCAGTAGGATCTAAAATTGCTCCAAATCCAGCTTTGAAGTTAGCGAAGATTGGTGCGCCGGCTAAGCCAATGAGCATATATACAGTCATGGATAAGGCACCAAGTCTACTTCCAAGAAGAAGACCTGCTAAAATTGCGAAAAATGGTTGCATAGATAATGGGATGCCTGCTACTTGTAAGAAAGGTGCCCAAGATACAATATTTGCACCGATGGCCATAAGAGCAACGAACATGGCAGCTAATGCTAAATCTAAAACATGAAATCTTCTCATAATGTTAACCTCCTGTTGTTTTTAGGTTAACATTATCGTAGCGAAAATATTTACTTGTTGTCAATCAAAATATTTTGATAAGAAGGCTTTAAATAGTCTCTTAGCAACGTATATGGAATACGAAATTGCGGAATTCCACTTGAATAGGGAGCAATCTCATATAAAGGGAAATAAATGACGAGATTGTCTGGCTCTAAAAAGAAGTGGAATTTTTTCATACTCATTACTTTTTCAGTTGCATCAGGAAAATAAATGCTTTCATTTTGTTTAATTTGTCGTACAATCTCCGCACGGATTACATCTTTATATTTATCCTTTTGTTGAAATAAATCGTCTAAGTGCAGTACCTTTTTTTCGTTTAAATCGAATGTATTTGCCTTCCACGTATAAAGACCGTGTGCTCCGCCAGTATATTGATAGTAATTCACATATAGGCTAAGAAAAGGTGGTTTGTTTAAAGAGACTTTATAATCAACATTTGCTACGTACGGATGAAATGGTGTACTAGATCCTTCTGTCTCTTTATAATATTTTTTTGCTTCTTTTTCTAATTTGGTTTTAAATTTGTCAGTGGATTTTTTGTAGTATAAATTGAGTTTATTTTGAAATTTAGAGTCAGAAAATTTGTGAAAAGAAGGCCTGTTTATTTGATATTCTATATAAGGTTTCTTACCTTTTTGCGTTACAGTCTTAACATCGATTGTCAGGTTAGATGCTTTGGCTGTTATTGCACAATTTGGTACAATAGTCAGCAAGGAGAACATAAGCAGTAATATACAAAATTTCTGTTTCATTTAGGTGAAGCCTCCTTATATAAGTGTTATAAGTAGTTTGAAAATAAATAGGTAAAATTATACATTTAATTAAAGTAAGAGAAGGGGGAAGCGATATGGCAAAAACTTTAATGGATTCACTTGGAATTGAGTTGTTAGAGATGACAGAAGATAAGGTGGTTGCTACGATGCCTGTTGATGAGCGTACGCATCAGCCATTTGGATTTTTACATGGTGGTGCATCGGTTGCATTAGCAGAAACAGTGGCAAGTGTTGGTTCATATAATTTAATTGATCAAGAAAAATGTATTTGTTTCGGATTAGAAATTAATGCGAACCACATTCGCTCAAAGAAAGATGGAATTGTAACAGCGATTGGAACACCAATACATAGAGGACAATCGACAATGGTTTGGGATGTTCGCATTATTGATGAAAATGATGATTTACTATGTATATCAAGATGTACAGTAGCAATTAAAGAAAAACGTGAAAAATAAAAAAGAGGCGCTCTTATGAGCAGCCTCTTTTTCTTATAATTAGAACTGGATTTTCTTCTCTAAGAAACCTTTTAGTTCGCTAATTGGCATACGAACTTGTTCCATTGTGTCACGGTCACGTACTGTAACAGCTTTGTCTTCAACTGAGTCGAAGTCGTATGTGATACAGAATGGTGTACCGATTTCGTCTTGACGACGGTAACGTTTACCGATAGAACCAGTTTCATCAAAGTCTACCATGAAGTCTTTAGCTAATTCTGCGAATACTTCAGTAGCACCTTCAGATAGCTTTTTAGATAATGGTAAGATAGCTGCTTTGTATGGTGCTAAAGCAGGGTGGAAACGAAGAACTGTACGAGAATCGTTTTCTAATTGCTCTTCTTCATATGCATCACATAAGAATGCTAATGTTACGCGGTCTGCGCCTAAAGATGGCTCGATGCAGTATGGTACGTAACGCTCATTCGTTTGTGGATCGATATAGTTAAAGTCTTCGTTTGAGTGTTCCATGTGACGTTTTAAGTCGAAGTCTGTACGAGATGCAACGCCCCAAAGTTCGCCCCAACCGAATGGGAATTTGAATTCAATGTCAGTTGTTGCATTACTGTAGTGAGATAACTCTTCTTCACCGTGGTCACGAAGACGCATGCTCTCTTCGGACATACCAAGTGAAAGTAACCAGTTTTTACAAGTTTCACGCCAGAATGCGAACCACTCTAAATCTTCACCAGGCTTACAGAAGAATTCAAGTTCCATTTGTTCAAATTCACGTGTACGGAATGTGAAGTTACCAGGTGTGATTTCGTTACGGAAACTCTTACCGATTTGGCCGATACCAAATGGAAGCTTTTTACGCATAGAGCGTTGAACGTTTTTGAAGTTTACGAAAATACCTTGTGCTGTTTCAGGACGAAGGAAGATTTCGTTTGTGCTAGACTCTGTAACACCTTGGAATGTTTTGAACATTAAGTTGAACTGACGGATTTCAGTAAATTCTTCACTACCGCAATCAGGACATTTTACTTCATGTTCTTTCATTAAGTCAGCCATTTGGTCGAAAGTAAGACCGTCAACAACCATTTCGATGCCTTTTGCATCTAAAGCATCCTCAATTAATTTGTCAGCACGGTGACGAGCTTTACATTTTTTACAGTCAATCATTGGATCGTTGAAGTTACCAACGTGACCAGAAGCGATCCAAGTTTTAGGGTTCATTAAAATAGCTGCGTCTAAACCAACGTTGTGTGGAGATTCTTGAATGAATTTTTTCCACCAAGCTTTTTTAACATTATTTTTTAATTCGATTCCAAGTGGACCGTAATCCCAAGTGTTTGCAAGACCACCGTAAATTTCAGAACCAGGGAAAACAAAACCGCGATGTTTCGCTAAGTTTACAACTTGTTCCATTGAATACATAAGAAAATCCTCCTTTTGAAAGTTAACGTATTGGCGATGACATACTCTGATACTTTGGAAACGGGCAGTATATGTTAAAAAGAACATAAAAAAACGCTCATCCCAAGGCTTATTTGCCTAGGGACGAGCGTTTGCCCGCGGTTCCACCCTAGTTGATACACAAAAGGTGCATCCACTTTATCATGTATTGCTCAGGACTGCCGTTTCCTTGCGGCTTCAGGCTTTCACTATCCCTGAATCGCTTTTTATGCAAGTACTTATAAGTCCGTCATCGCTACTTATATTAATAATAATGAACATATTCTAACACGTTCTTTTTTAAATCTCAATAGAGGAACGCGTCTATCTATGATAGAGTCTCGCCTATTTTTTCGTTATTTATTCGGTAATTTTGTTTAATATGCTTAATTGCTTCGCGCTTACTTAATGGAGCGAGCTCATTGTTTTGCACGTATTCCCAAACTACATCCTGATTTGTTTTTGCATATTCACGAAGGACCCAGCCAATTGCTTTTTGAATGAAAAATTCTTTTGAAGAATGTAGTTGTCCAATAATCCAGAAAAGAAGTTCTTCATCCATCTTTTGTTTATATTTGAGTTGGAATAAAATAGTGGCACGTTGTAACCAAATGTTATCTGATGCAATCCATTTTGGGATATAGGCAGAAATCAATTCTGGATGTTGTAAAAAGATATTACCTAAAAATGTAGGTACGATGCTATCGACAGTGTCCCACCAAGATTTTGTTACAATCAATTCTTCTAAGAAGGGGATATGTGTTTCGTTTATATGCTTTTTATATTTTTGCATAATATCAAGTGCAGCCGCTTGGAATTCACGTTCTGGTAAGTCCCAAAGTTCACGTACGATAATTTGGAAGTCTCTTTTATCTGGGAGAGTATGTATTTGAATGATGTCTTTTAATAATTGGCGTCTTTCCGGTGTTTGAATACCTAGAAATGGGAAGTGATTTTTCATATAACGAGCCATAGGTTCTGCTTTTTCAAGATTTTGATGAGCTGTAAAATGCTCTTGTAATGCTTTTACAAATGGATGCATACGTGTTTCTCCTCTCTTATTTTCTTTCTTCTCTTATTATACAAAGAGTTTGGATAAATTTTAAAACATAACTTGCAATGTAATGAAATATGTTGAAAGTAGAGAGGAGAGGATAAGATGGAGGATCAAGGCGTACTAGCAGGTTTCTTTGCTCTTAGTTTTGCGTTTATTCTTGTTATATTGATTTGGGCAATTATTTCATATTTGTTAACGGCTTTTGCACTTTATTCGATGGCGAAAAATGATGGTGCAACGGACGGGGTGCTTGCGTTTATTCCGTTTTTGAATAGTAAGACGTGGGGGGACTTAGCGAAAGATAAATTACCAGATTTTTTGAAAGAAGAAGCAGGGTGGAAAGTATTCGGCATATATGTTGCATGTTTCATTTTTAATTTCGTACCAATTATAAGTTTACTAGCAACAGCTGTATCGATTGTATTGTCCATTTATCTTATCTACGCTATTTTAGACAGATACGGAACGAACTCTATATTATTTACGATTATTCACGTAATCACATTTTCGGTGTTCTTACCGATTCACTTATTTATTATTCGAAATGAACCGGTGAGATATAAAGAGTAGATTTTTCATTTTTGTTGATAAGTAGCTATAAGTAAAAAAGCGCCCTGATTATCAGAGCGCTTTTTCTACTACATAAGGTAGCGTAAATAAATATAAATGTGAGAAATGATTAATGAAACGATCATAATTGGGAAACCGACTTTTAGGAAGTCCATGTAACTAAATTTATGTCCTTCGCGGCTCGCGATACCTGCAACGATTACGTTAGCAGAAGCTCCGATTAATGTTCCGTTTCCGCCCAGACAAGCACCTAGTGCTAATGCCCACCATAATACATCGATTTGTGCGTCAGATGGTGATAAGCCTAGCCCAACTGCCATATCGTTAATAAGTGGAATCATTGTTGCGACGAATGGGATGTTATCAATTGTTGCAGAGGCGATACCAGATACCCATAAAATAAGGATGGATGCGTAAGAAATATCTCCGCCTGTTATACCAATTACTTTTTGAGCTAACATTTTGATAAGACCGATATCGATAAGTCCTCCAACAAGTACGAATAACCCTGCGAAGAAGAAGATTGTTACCCACTCTACGCTTGCAAATACTTCTTCAATTTCATGCTCTTTCACACCAATTAACATAAGTACAGTAGCACCAGTTAAGGCGATAATAGCGGCATCGATATGGAAAATAGAATGAGTCATGAAACCTACAATCGTAAGTCCAAGTACCGTTAAAGATTTTTTCATTAATACTGGGTCTTTAATGTATTGTTTTTCATCTAAGCTCATTAATTTTTTAACTTGTACAGGATCGGCAATTAATTGTTTGCGATACATGAAGTAAAGTATTATCGCTGTAACTGCAATAATAATAATTACAATTGGTGCTAGATTCAATAGGAAAGCATTGAAGTCTAAATGCTTATTTGCAGAACCAATCATAATGTTAGGTGGATCACCAATTAATGTTGCTGTTCCTCCAATGTTTGAAAAAATAATTTCAGAAAGTAAATAAGGAACAGGATTTACTTGCAGTATGCGCGTAATAGATAAAGTAACTGGAACAACAAGAAGTACAGTTGTAACGTTATCTAAAAATGCAGAGCCAAGCGCGGTAAGTAAGGAAAGTGAAATTAAAATTTTAATTGGATTTCCTTGCGCTCCTTTTGCCGCTTTAATGGCAACGTATTGGAAGACACCTGATTTACTCGTAATGTTCACCAAAATCATCATACCGATGAGTAGCGTAATCGTTCCCCATTCAATATGTTTCGTAAAGGCGTTATGTAAATCGACGACCCCCACAATTACCATGAGTGCTGCACCAAGAAGTGCGATGACAGCGCGATTAATTTTTTCAGAAATAATAATGGCATATGTAATTAAAAAGACTGCGATAGCAAAATAATACTGCCAGTTAGCGAGTTCTTGCGTTGTTTCGTGCAAAAATCTCATCTCCTTTCATTCACTTTTTCTTAGTGTGTCAAAAATGCTCTAGAAGAAACACACATAACGTCATTATAAAGTAGGAAAATGGCGGATGTAAATGAAAGGAGAGATTTTGTCATATTTTCTGCATAGGTCATTTTTTCTTATTTTTTAAAATATTTGTGGGCATTTGACATATATATAAGATACATCCAATCTGAATATTTAAAATGGAATTAGCATTCGAGCTTGTTCGTGTAGGAGTGTCAAATAGAAAGGAATGACAAAAATGATAAGGAAGGGATCGTATGGATGAACAACGATTTTTATTTTTAGACTTTGAGTTTACGATGCCCCAGCATAGAAAGAAACCGAAAGGATTTTTTCCAGAGATTATTGAGGTAGGACTCGTTTCAGTTGCTGGCTGTAAGGTAGAAGATACGTATTCATCACATGTTAGGCCGAAAACATTTCCCTCTTTAACGGATCGATGTAAGAAGTTTTTAGGAATAAAACAAGAAGTCGTGGATAAAGGGATTTCATTTCCTGAACTCGTTAAGAAGCTTTCAGAATACGAAACGAAATGTAAACCGACAATTGTAACGTGGGGAAATATGGATATGAAAGTGCTGAAGCATAATTGTGAAATGGCAGGGATAGCTTTTCCATTCTTCGGACAGTGTCGTGATTTATCGCTTGAGTATAAGAAGTTTTTTGGAGAAAGAAATCAAACAGGATTATGGAAAGCAATTGAGGCGTATGGAAAAGTAGGGACAGGGAAGCATCATTGTGCGCTTGATGATGCAATGACGACGTACAACATTTTTAAACTAGTAGAAAAAGATAAAGAGTATTTAGTAAAACCAGCACCTCCAACATTAGGAGAACTTGTTGATTTTTCAAAAGTGTTAAAGAAAGTGAGCACACAGTAACGACCAAATTGCACATTATGTAATTTGGTCGTTTTGTTTTTTAGAGTTTGTAGTCTTTCTTTAACTGTTCTAATGTTTCTAGACTACGCTCTGCAAAAGGTGAATCATCTTCAGAAAATGAATTCATTTGAGTTTCTAATGCTAATTTTAGTGAATCTGTATAATCCGGAATTTTTCCTTCATATTTCTTCACCATTTGTTCTGGAATATTCGTTTGCTCACGAAAAGCTAAAGCACGTCTTTCGTGGAAAAATGGTACGTCAGCTTGTTTTACGTTATGTAAGTCACCTTGCACCGGATGTTTTAAAACAGCTAATACTTTTACGACGTAACTGCCAGGGCGGCTATTTGTAACCTCGCCAATGTATTTTCCTGTTTTATAAATACCAGTAACGATTTCACCAATTTCAAATGTTTCTCTCATATTTTTCACCTCAAGTTTATAGTAAGGAAAGTGAGGGAAGGAGTCAAAGAAATCCTTCGTTTTCAGAACGCCCCTTGAGAATATGGGTAGGTTGCACTATAATTTAAAATGATATAACAGAAAATTCTGATGTTTTATAAATCCTATAATAAGGAGTGTTCTATATGATGCCTTTATATTTTCCGGAAGATAAAACAGAATATATTATTCCAGGGATTGTTTGTGTTCTATTTATTATCGGTGCTATTGCTACGTGGCGTATGTTTATTCGTATATCAAAAAGAGAAGCAGACCGATTACAGAAAGTTGAAGAAAAACTATTAGCTGAAAAGAAACAGTAACTCATTTTTGTATGTTTCCTTCTATGCTCGGACAATCTAAGGGCAGAATATATTTTGGAGGGAATAAAATGAAAAAACGGCTTTTTTTCAGTTGTTGTTTATTATTTCTGATGGCAGGTTGTGACCAAGGAAAGCCGAAAGAAATTGAAGTGAAATTACATAATGCTTCAGGAGATGAAGTAGGGACTGCGAAAGTAGTTCAGCAAACAAGTGGAGTGAAAATTACGATTAAAGGGGAAGGTTTCACGCCAGGACCACACGGACTACATGTACATGAAATCGGAGAGTGTAAGGCACCTCGTTTTGAATCATCTGGGAATCATTTTAATCCTGATAATAAAAAGCATGGACTCCTTAATCCGAAGGGTGCAGAAAACGGTGATTTACCGAACGTAGTTGCAGATGGTTCTGGAAAGATTAAAGCAGAAATCGATGCACCTCACATTACACTTGAAGAAGGGAAAACGACGATTCATAGAAAAGATGGAGCGTCTATTATTATTACAGAAAACCCTGATGATGGTATGACTCAACCGACAGGTAAGTCAGGGGATCGAATTGCTTGTGGCGTAATTGTAAAAAAAGCATCGGATATGAAGAAAAAGTAAAAGCTATCGTGAATGGTAGCTTTATTTGTGAAATGTAATTGAAAATATATCAGCGATTATTGGAATATATCGACTGTAACTCAAATTATATCAGCGATTATTGAAATATATCGACTTACCGACAAAATATGACAAAGGAGTCTGTCCAAGAATGATTCGGGACAGACTCCTTTCTTATTATGAAAACGTATGACGCAGTCTGTTTAAAATTTCTTCTAAAACAGATCGTGGACAGCCGATGTTAATTCGAATATGTTCTTCGCCACCTAACCCGTATTTCTCACCAGGTTCAACGATGATTTTTCCTTTTTCCTCAAGTAGTGCGGTACGCTCGTTTTGAGAAAGCTTTAGACGTGAACAATCAATCCATAATAAAAAGCTACCTTCTGGCTTCGTTACGGAAAGAGCAGGTATGTGAGTTTTAATATATTCACAAGCAAATTGAGCATTATCTTCTATATATAATCGAATTTCGTTTAGCCAATCATTACATTCTGTATAGGCGCTTTGCATCGCTGTATAAGCGAATATATTTAACCCGTGGAAGCCTTGTCTATACTGGATAGCTGTAAAGGCATGACGGAGCTTTTCGTTTGGAATGATAATGATCGACGCTTGTAATCCAGCGATATTAAATGTTTTACTTGGAGCCATGCAAGTGATAGTGCGCTCTGCTAATTCTTCAGATAAGGAAGCGAACGGTGTATGTGTATGGTCTGCATAAATGATATCGGAATGAATTTCATCCGCCACAACGATTACGTCATATTTAGTACATAATGATCCGAGCTGCACAAGTTCCTCTTTCGTCCAAACGCGTCCGATTGGGTTATGAGGGCTACAAAGAAGCAAGAGTTTGATGCCTTGCTGAAACTGCTTTTCTAAATGCTTGAAGTCTATCACATATGTATCATTTTGTTTCTGTAATGGACTCACGCATAACTGCCTGTTGTTTGTTGTGACCATTTCGAAAAATGGAGGATAAATAGGTGGTTGTACGAGAACAGATTCGTTTTCTTTGGTGAAAGCCTGTATGCTCGTACTAAGAGCTGGAACGATTCCGGCGCTAAAGACAATCCATTCTTTTTGAATATCCCAGTTGTATTGTTGTTTTGTCCAGTTACAAATAATATCTCCAATATTTTCGGGAGGAAGTGTATAGCCAAAAATCGGATGTTCGATTCGTTGTTTTAAGGCAGTTTGAATTGGTTTTGGTACTTCAAAATCCATATCAGCAATCCAAGCATGGATAAGTTCTTCGTTTTTATATGTATCCCATTTTATACTATGCGTTCCACGTCGATTGATTGCTTTATGAAATAGTTGCATAAGTTTGCTCCCTTCTTCTGTAAAACCAATAAGTTATGAAAGTTCTCTCTCTTCTTATAGAATAGCTGATGTGATAGGATAAAGAAAAGTATTAAAAAGTGAAAAGGCGGGAAGCGAATGGGTACATATGAAAAGATGATAGAGGTTGTGAAGAATTGGGATCCGTTTCAAATGGGACCGGAGTTTTATGAAACAGAAGCGAGCGATGTTGTGAGCGTCATAAGTGTGTTTGACGATCCAAAATATATCGCAAAGAAGATTCAACATATATACTTTATGTCTTTTGAGGAAGTACCTGCGCTTGAAAAATGTGAGAAATTAGCTGTGGAATTACTTGTAATAAAAGAAGGCGGAAGCTGTTCATTATAGGCTGTCGGGATTTCCGACAGCCTTTTTTATATTATCCTGCTATTTGCTGGGTAGTAAGACCCTCACCTCAAAATTTAGCGGAAGCAAAGAAGTTAGGTGGGGGCTGATTAAAGTTTCATTTTATTGCGCGGAAAAAGCGATAATTTCTTCATAAACATGTTCAGGCTTTTCTTCAGGTAGTAAATGTCCTGTATTTTCGTAAGAAATAAATTTTGAATTCGGTAAATCTTTGTGTAGACGATGACCTACATGTACAGGGACGACGCGGTCTTTTTCACCCCAAATGAGTAGGATAGGTGTTTCGATTTTTTGTAATTCAGTTGAAGATAAGTCACCTTCACGGTCTCGTATCATGCGAGTTAAAGCAGGAAATATACGGTCGTCATAAAAAGGAGCGGAGTAACCTTTTTTCATTTCATCGTCAATTAATGAGTGATCATGAACGACATTCATTAAGTTATGAACAATGCCGCGCCTTATAATCCAGTTCTTTACGTATAAATGAAAGAACGGTAAATAAGAAGAGTATAGTAAAGGTAAGGTTGCGCGAGCTAAATAGCTCGAGCTACATAGTAAAATCGTCTTTGAAATGAGTTCAGGACGTATACGGTTTACATAGAGAGAAATTTGCCCACCCATAGAATGCCCAACTAATACAATGTTTGAGAGAGATAAATGTTCAATTAAATCAATAATAATCGTTGCTAAATTGTGATAAGAATACTTAAACAGATGAGACTTATCACTTTTTCCGAACGGTGGCAAATCAAGAGCAATGACTGTTCCTTCCTTCGATAGTAAAGGAATTAGACGGCGGTAACTGAATGAGGAAGATAAAAAGCCGTGAACGAGTATGAAAGTAGGACGTTCTGTTTTATTATCATGTTCATACAATTCGTAATGAACAGTAGTGCCGCGAGTGGAAAAAGTGAAATAAGGACAAGTATATTTATGATTCATTTTTTGTCACTCCATTGATTTTTGTTCATATCATCTCCAAGGAAGAAGAAAATATGTTAACAAAAAAAGGCAAGATGACGATGTCATCTTGCCTTTCGTTTATTCAGTATTACCCGCGAACAATATTAGGCGGTGTTTTTCCTTGTAACCCTGCAACTAAATTTTCAGCGGCGGTCATGGCCATTTGCTGACGAGTTTTTAATGTTGCAGATCCGATATGTGGTAAAGTCACAACATTTTGTAATGATAAGAGTGGATTATCTTTTTGAATCGGCTCTTGTGTAAATGTATCGATACCTGCTGCAAAGATTTTCTTTTCTGTTAAAGCATGGATTAACGCTTTTTCATCTACTGTTTTGCCGCGAGAAGCATTAATGAAGATTGCTGTGTCTTTCATTAATGAAAATTCCTTTTCTCCGATAAGGTGATATGTTTCATCTGTTAATGGAGTAAGAAGAACAATAAAGTCAGACTGATTCAGTAGCGTCTGTAAATCACAATATGTAGCATCGAATTTTTGTTCAGCTTCTTCTTTACGACGGCGGTTATAGTAAAGAACATTCATATCAAATCCGAATTTTGCTCGTTTTGCAACGGCTTCTCCAATTCGGCCCATACCGATAATACCAATTGTGCTATGGTGTACATCTAGTCCGAAGTGTTCTTTTCCGATTTCAGCGTTCCATTCACCATTTTTCACGTAAGAATCGAGTTCGCAAACGCGGCGCCCAGCTGATAGCATAAGGGCGAAAACGAGATCAGCTACTGTATCATCTAATACGTATGGTGTATTTGTTCCGATAACATTTCGGTTTTTCATCGCTTGTAAATCAAAATTATCGTAACCGACAGAAATGTTGCTCACTACTTTTAAGTTAGGAGCTACTGTCAGTAATTCTTCATTAATAGCAGATCCGAAATTTAATAACCCATCTTTATCTTGTATTTTCTCTAATAGAATATCACGAGGTACTTTCTCATTTTGATCCCATTTTTCATAATCACAGTGTTCTGATAAATAGTTTTCTACAAATGTTGGAACTGGTTCAGCAATATAAACTTTTGGTTTCACGGTTCCATCCCCTTTCGCTTTATCCCGCATTTTTCCGCTGATTAAAGTTTCACTTTATTTTGACATAATTCAATAGAAAAATCTTCTTTTCAAACTGGAAAGGGTATTTGTATAATTTAGACACAAACGAAAAGGAAGGATGATTTATATGGTGACAGAAAAAGAATTAGAATTATTAGCTTGTCTTGAAAAGAGTAGTCGATTATCTGTAGATACATTAGCGAAGCTGTTAAATATAGAAGTAGAAGAAGTAAAGAAGATGGTTGCGAGATTAGAAAATGAAAAGATTATTGTGGATTATGTAACACATATTGATTGGACGAAAGTGAAAGAACATACAGGTTTAACGGCAATGATCGATGTGAAAGTTACGCCAAAGCACGGCGTTGGGTTTGATGCGGTTGCTGAGCAAATTTATCGTTATTCAGAAGTGAAATCCGTTTATTTAATGTCAGGGACATATGATCTTTCTATTACATTAGAAGGGAAAACGATGGGGGAAGTAGCGATGTTTGTTTCTGAGAAATTAGCAACAATTGAATCTGTCGTTTCTACAACTACTCATTTCATTTTGAAGAAGTATAAACATGAGGGCGTTATTTATGAAAAAGACGATGATGATAAGCGAATTGTGGTGACACCATGAAGCAATTTGAACTATCTAGATCAGCAGAATCTTTAAAACCATCTGGTATTCGAAAATTTTTTGATTTAGCAGCAAATATGAAAGGTGTTATTTCCCTCGGGGTAGGAGAGCCGGATTTTGTTACCCCTTGGAATGTAAGGCAAGCATGTATTCGTTCTTTGGAACAAGGGTATACGTCATATACAGCAAATGCAGGATTATTGGAGCTCCGTCAAGAAATAGCAAAGTATCTAAAAAAACAATTTGCAGTATCTTATGACCCAAGTGATGAAATCATTGTTACAGTTGGAGCGAGCCAGGCGTTAGATGTAGCGATGCGCGCCATTATAAATCCTGATGATGAAGTGCTCATTATTGAACCAAGCTTCGTTTCTTATGCACCACTTGTGACATTAGCTGGAGGAGTTCCAGTTCCTGTGGCGACTACTTTAGAAAATGAGTTTAAAGTACTACCAGAACAAATTGAAGCAGCTATTACAGCGAAAACAAAGGCGATTTTGCTTTGTTCACCAAATAACCCGACAGGTGCAATGCTAAATAAATCCGAGCTTGAAGAAATAGCAGTGATTGTTGAGAAGTACAATCTAATTGTATTATCTGATGAAATTTATGCAGAGCTTGTATACGACGAAGTATATAAAAGTTTCGCGAGTATTAAAAATATGCGTGAGCATACGATTTTAATTTCGGGATTTTCAAAAGGGTTTGCGATGACAGGATGGCGTCTCGGTATGATTGCAGCTCCTGTTCAATTTTCAGAATTAATGCTCAAAATCCATCAGTATTCCATGATGTGTGCACCGACGATGTCTCAGTTCGCAGCACTTGAAGCGTTACGTGCGGGGAATGATGAAGTAATTCGGATGAGAGATAGTTATAAGAAGCGTCGTAACTTCATGACGACATCTTTCAATGAAATGGGCTTAACGTGTCATGTGCCAGGCGGAGCATTTTATGTTTTCCCTTCTATATCTTCAACAGGATTATCTTCAGCGGAATTTGCAGAACAGTTATTGCTGGAAGAAAAAGTGGCTGTTGTCCCTGGTAGCGTATTTGGCGAAAGTGGTGAAGGTTTTATTCGTTGTTCTTATGCAACATCGCTTGAACAACTTATGGAAGCAATGAAGAGAATGGAACGGTTTGTAGAGAATAAAAAAAGGACAAAACGTAATACGTTTTGTCCATAAAAGGGGGGGAATACTAGAAAGCCATGTGTTAGTAGTCTATCCCAATATTGGATAATTATACTTCTTTAAGGGAAATTTTTCATGAATTTTGAATGAGTTCTGTCATAGTGGTATAATTTACTAATATAAGGTATACGCATTCTAGATAACGTTATCTAGAATGCGTACTAACCAATCGGATATTTAAAATAAATATATCTGCTTTGCTCTCTATAATTGTAGAGAGAATGGTAAACGTATGGGAGTGTTTCATATGTCAGAACAATATACAACAGGAGTGGTTGTAACAGGGAAAGTGACTGGAATTCAAGATTACGGTGCGTTTGTAGCGTTAGATGCAGAAACACAAGGGCTTGTGCATATATCTGAAATTACAAATGGATATGTAAAGGATATTCATGACTTTTTAAAGGTCGGCGATACAGTAGAAGTAAAGGTACTTTCAATTGATGAAGAGCACAGAAAAATGAGTTTATCGTTAAAAGCGGCGAAAAGAAAACAAGGAAGGATTCTTATACCGAATCCATCTGAAAACGGATTTAATACGCTGCGAGAAAAGTTGGCAGAATGGATTGAAGAGTCCGAGTTAACAAAGTAAAAGAGGAACGCATATGAGCGTTCCTCTTTTACTTTATCTTATGATATATATTTGCAAATATGATTGCATGCAATCATATTCGTATGTCGGAGGTGAAAGGACATACTGATTATCGAATTTCGTTTGTTTCTGGGTGCGTACCAAGATTTTCAGATGGTTTAAACAGTAAACCAAGGTTGATAAGCCCAGATATACCAACGATGCCGTAAATAATACGTGCAAGAGCTGAATTTTGTCCACCGAAAATGGCTGCTACTAAGTCAAACTGGAAAAACCCGATTAGTCCCCAGTTCACAGCGCCAATTACAGTAAAGACTAATGCGATACGTTGTAAAGTACTCATGAAAAAGCCCCCCTTAATTGTGAAGCATGAGCAAGCGATGAGTTAATTAACTCTTTTATAGAATGGGGTAGTTATGTTGTTTTTATACATAAAAAATGTTTGAAAGAAGATGTATATACATCTATACCGAAAAATGCGAATTTTTATGCAAAAAATGAACTTTTTCTAAAAAATATATATTGGTTACGTTTACAATGTTTGAATCGCTTGATTTACAACTTCAGTTTCGCTAAAGTGAATACAGAAATACATATCCATAATTGGAGGGAAAAAGATGAGTACACATGTAACGTTCGACTATTCTAAAGCGTTATCCTTCATCGGTGAACATGAAATCACTTATTTACGTGATGCAGTGAAAGTAACACATCACGCAATCCACGAAAAAACTGGAGCTGGGAACGATTTCCTTGGGTGGGTAGACCTTCCGCTTCAATATGACAAAGAAGAATTTGCTCGCATTCAAAAATGCGCAGAAAAAATTAAAAATGACTCTGACATTTTACTTGTTGTAGGTATCGGTGGTTCTTACTTAGGAGCACGTGCAGCAATCGAAATGTTAAACCATTCTTTCTACAACACGCTTTCTAAAGAACAACGTAAAACTCCACAAGTGCTATTTGTTGGACAAAACATTAGCTCCACTTACATGAAAGATTTAATGGACGTATTAGAAGGTAAAGACTTCTCTATTAACGTTATTTCCAAATCAGGTACAACAACAGAGCCAGCACTAGCATTCCGTATCTTCCGTAAGTTATTAGAAGAAAAGTATGGAAAAGAAGAAGCTCGCAAACGTATTTATGCAACTACAGATAAAGCGCGTGGTGCATTAAAAACATTAGCTGATAACGAAGGTTACGAAACATTTGTTATTCCAGATGATGTTGGAGGTCGTTTCTCTGTATTAACGCCAGTTGGTTTATTACCAATCGCAGTAAGTGGCTTAAATATTGAAGAGATGATGAAAGGTGCAGCTGCTGGTCGTGATGACTTCGGAACATCAGAACTAGAAGAAAATCCAGCTTACCAATATGCAGTAGTTCGTAACGCTTTATACAATAAAGGAAAAACAATTGAAATGCTTGTTAACTATGAACCAGCACTTCAATACTTCGCTGAGTGGTGGAAACAGTTATTTGGTGAAAGTGAAGGAAAAGATCAAAAAGGTATTTTCCCATCTTCAGCAAACTTCTCAACTGATTTACACTCATTAGGTCAATACGTTCAAGAAGGTCGTCGTGACTTATTTGAAACAGTCCTTAAAGTAGGTAAATCTACACATGAACTAACAATTGAATCAGAAGAAAACGATTTAGACGGATTAAACTACCTTGCTGGTGAAACTGTAGACTTCGTAAACACAAAAGCATACGAAGGTACATTACTTGCACATAGCGACGGGGGAGTACCAAACTTAATCGTCAATATTCCTGAATTAAATGAGTACACATTCGGTTACCTTGTATACTTCTTCGAAAAAGCATGTACGATGAGCGGCTACTTATTAGGCGTGAATCCATTTGACCAACCTGGAGTAGAAGCATATAAGAAAAACATGTTTGCTTTACTTGGTAAACCAGGATTTGAAGAATTAAAAGCAGAATTAGAAGAGCGTTTAAAATAATAAAAAGCGACCGGAATCCGGTCGCTTTTTATTATTTTATCGAAAAGTCCATCAGTATATTCAAACTAAAGTGGGTATGCTAAAGGAAAAGTCTAGGAGGGATGGGCTTGATTCCGATTCAATCAAATTTAGAAGGACGTACATATGCGTTATATAAGTTAGAAGAGATTATGAAACCACTTGGATATAGCATTGGTGGTAATTGGGATTATGATAAAGGATGCTTCGATTACAAAATCGATGAAGAAGATGGGTATCAATTTTTACGAGTTCCATTTACAGCCATTGATGGAGAACTAGATGTACCAGGCGTAATAGTTCGTCTTGGAACGCCGTATATTCTTTCGCACGTATATCAAGACGAACTAGATGATAATGTGAATACTTTAACAGCTGGAACAAGTGGAATGGATCAATTTGCTGAGCCGAAAGATCCAGATGGAGATGTGAAAAGAAAATATATCAATATTGGGAAAGTGCTCATGCAAGAATTAGAGCGTCATTTTACTAATGGTGAATAACAATGAGTATGTCGCTTTCAATGAGAACAAAGGAATGAACTGGATTAATCATATATTGTTCGTCGCGCTTTATACCTAGTAAGAGAATGTTTTGCTTTAAAAGAGTATAGCTACAATTGGCAAAAGTTTGTCCGGTGCAGGACGATGGAAGCTCCATCAGTTGTAATTTATTATCAGAGATTTCGTCGTAAAGTGAAAATAGTACACCTGAAATGGAAGGGAATAAAAGAGAAGCGGTAAATACATAGCTCGTTAATTTATTTCCTTCTATAATTTCTGACACGCCAGCTCTCGTTGCATTTTGTATTTGTTCAGAAGTAAGAAGTTCAGCGATGCAGTGAATGTTTGGGTTGAGCCCTTTTGCAGTTAAAATATTTAAAATGGACTGTGTATCCGCTAAGCTTTCGTTTTTTTCTTTATCAGCTGTTATTAATATGGTGTGTGCCGTTGCAATATTAGCCTTTAATAAAGTTTGATCGTGATGCGGACAACCTTTTATAAATTCTAAATGATGAAATGGTTTTGGGAGTAAAGAAAGTGTTTCATCAATTAAAACGATATCAAGGTTTGGTTGTAATACGTGCATTTGCTTTACAACATGTTTTGCGCGCTCATTCCAGCCAACGATAATCATATGACCGTTAGAAGTAGCGGCTTCTTCACCTTTAATTTTCATATATTGTTTATTAATCATTTCAGTAGCAAACAGCACCATATAATAAGAACAAAAGCCAGTTCCTAATAAAATAATACTTATACCTATTAGTTTTCCTATCGTCGTATGGGGAGCAAAGTCGCCATATCCAACTGTAAAAATGGTAACGATTGACCACCAAATTCCGTCAAACCATGTAGTGAAATGAAAAGGTTCTAATCTATGTATAAGAAAACCGGAAAAAGCAGTCAGTACAATAATAAAACAAATTAAACGGAAAATAATGGAATCACGAAATGTATCTACTAAATTCGGACGGGATTTCAATTGCCTATTCCTCCTTACTTTGTAGGACTACATTCATTGTTGCCATTATAGAAAAAAGAAAAACTCTCTAATTAAAGAGAGTTTGTTTTACGTTACATACTTTCCACTTCAGTTTGTTGGACACTTTCAAGATGCTGGAGAGCATAGTAAACATCAGTGGTATGTCTTTTTTGATCAATGGACAGTTTAAGATGTAAATAGTGAGAACCGTTTTCTAATGTTTTAAGCTTCATATTCTTAACTTTTATATCCATTTCTTTTATTTCTTCAATTACGATTGGGATATTGTCCATATTTCGTACAACAAGTTTCACAGCGATATCACGTTGACGAAATGATCTAGGGCCTACATATTTCATTGCGAGTGGTATAAGTTCGACACTAATCATAAGGAAACACATTCCGAATATCGCTTCAATATAGAATCCGGCCCCAACAGCAATACCAATACCAGAAGCACCCCAGATCATAGCGGCAGTCGTGAGCCCTGCAATGCTATCGTTGCCTCTTCTTAAAATTACGCCAGCACCTAAAAAACCAATTCCTGATACAATTTGAGCGGCAAGTCGAAGTGGATCCATATTCATATGGTCGGTATGTGGTAAGTTATAAGCTGCTTTAATAGATACAATCGTTAGGAGGCAACTAATAATAGAAATAACTAAACACGTTTTTAAACCAAGTGGTTTCCGTTTTAATTCGCGTTCTAAACCAATGGCAAATCCTAAAATAGCTGAGAGACCTAGTTTGATTAATAAATCGGTATAGTCCATATATATTCCTCCTTGTATGATATGCTATATGAATAAAACGCTTATTATAGAAAGAAACGTCTTTTGATAGAGTAACTTTATATAAAATATATGTAGGAATTGCTCATACATGAAAGAGATATTTCGTTTAAGTATATGATATAGAAAAAGAAATGTGGGCAGTTTTAAAAAAAGTTTATAAAAGGTGTTGCATTTCATTTTTCACCATGATATATTAATAACCGTCGCTGATGCGGAAACGCAGAAAACGACAAAAAAGAAATTGAAAAACTTAGTTGACATCGAAAAACGAAG
>NZ_JBNLYE010000018.1:0-39674 GCF_050172095.1 Bacillus sp. GMs2/2 | reverse complement strand
ACAATTTTATTTAATTATAATATAACGATAAAATATTTTAAATGTTAGAAGTGTTGAGTTTTATAAATAAACTGTACAGACACAAACAACCTTACGCCCACATACACATAATAAAGACCACTATTTTGGCGGAGGTGAAAGGTTTGAGTCTATTCGCCGCAATTGGATATATGGTTCGAGAAGTGTTTGTCTTTGTTTCTTATGTGAAGAACAATGCGTTCCCGCAGCCGTTATCATCAGATGATGAGAGAAAGTACTTAGAGTTAATGGAGCAAGGTGATGCTCAAGCGAGAAATCTTTTAATTGAACATAATTTACGGCTTGTAGCTCATATCGTTAAAAAATTTGAGAACACAGGAGAAGATGCAGAAGATTTAATTTCAATTGGTACGATCGGGCTCATTAAAGCGATCGAGAGCTATTCTGCAGGAAAGGGAACGAAGCTTGCGACGTATGCAGCACGCTGTATTGAAAATGAAATTTTGATGCATTTACGTGTACTAAAGAAAACGAAAAAAGATGTTTCACTTCATGATCCGATCGGGCAAGATAAAGAGGGCAATGAAATATCGCTTATTGATATATTAAAATCAGAGTCTGAAGATGTAATTGATATGATTCAACTTAGTATGGAGTTAGAAAAAATTAAAGAGTATATCGATATTTTAGACGAAAGAGAAAAAGAAGTGATTGTGAAACGTTTTGGACTTGGGCTAGATAAGGAGAAAACACAGCGGGAGATCGCTAAGGCGCTTGGTATTTCTAGAAGCTACGTATCACGGATTGAAAAGCGTGCTTTAATGAAAATGTTCCACGAGTTTGTAAGGGCAGAGAAAGAGAAAAAAGCGAAAGAGTAAAGTGTATTAGAAGCAGCCATATTTAAAATGGGCTGCTTTTCTTATTGTAAATAAGAAAAGAAAACGCGTTATGCTAAGAAGAAATACATGTTCACTGTTGAAAATGACGGATTCTATCTGTAATATTAGAAGGTGCTAAATAATTTAAGAATAATACCATACTTAGTTTTCTGTATATATAATAAGGCTGCTTTATATGATATGTGGGAATAAGAACCAATTTTACATATGATATAGAAAGAAAAGAAGGGAAAACTAAAGTTATAGACTGATTAGGGGGTTTCGCAATTTGCGACGTACATTATATCGACTTATGATAGAACTTACAAATGGTCGCTTTACTTCTTATATATTACGTAAATTTGCACAATCTCGTTTGAGCTCTATCATTATTCCATCGTACGCGAAAGTTTTTCAAATTAATCAAGATGAGATGGAAAAGGGTTTGAAGGAATATAGAACATTGCATGAATTATTTACGCGTAAGCTAAAAGAAGGAAAGCGTAGTATTGATACAGATGCATCGAGTATCGTTAGTCCTGTTGATGGTGTTTTTGCAGATCATGGTCCTATTGAGGATACAAAAACATTTGATATTAAAGGAAAGCGCTATTCAATCGTGGATATGCTAGGTAATGAAGAACGTGCAACGCGATATGCAGGCGGTACATATATGGTAATTTATTTGAGTCCAAGTCATTATCATCGCATTCATAGTCCGCTTTCTGGTTCTGTGACTGAAAGATTTGTACTCGGTAGAAAATCATATCCAGTAAATGCAGCTGGTATGGAATACGGGAAAGAACCACTGTCAAAAAATTATCGTTCTGTTACAGAAGTAAGCAGTGATGGCGAGCATATGGCTCTTGTAAAAGTAGGTGCTATGTTTGTTAATAGTATTGAGCTTTTGCATGAGAGAGACACTGTTCAAAAAGGTGAAGAAATGGCATACTTTACATTTGGTTCAACAGTTGTGTTATTGTTTGAAAAAGATATGATAGAAGTAGTGCAGGAATTAAAGAGTGGACAAGAGCTTCGTCTTGGTGAAAAAATAGCTACTCGCTTAGCTCATAAATAAAGAAAAGCTTTTATAACCGTAAGTAAGAGTTATGGGCAAAGATACTTAATGATGAAATCCCCTAGATGGGAGTACTTGTTTATTCGAGAGCCATCGTAGGATGGCTCTTTTTACAGGGCATCTAATAATTTATCCTTTAACTGTTTGATTGGTAAGGGCTGATTAAACTTTCACTTTATATGTAATCAAGATGATTTGACAAGCTTGTCCTCTAATGAGCGTCTAATGATTTCTTGTTTTATAAGTAAAATGAAGTCGGGATTTAATTTTAGTTCTTTTGCTTTATAATAAGACTCAGTGAGTAACTCAGTGGATAACTGTTCCATATGTTTTGTTTTCAAGGTGAGTCACCTCCTAATAATATAAGGATTGATTCGTTGATGCATTTAATGTACCAAAAAAATATGACAGTCACAAACGAGTGGTTATCCACATACCTAGGTGGATAAAGTGTGTATAGTTTGTTAGTAAATTCCAAATTAACTGCAAAATTAATGTGGAAAATGTGTACAATTTTATCCACAGGTTATATATCGAAAAATGTTGTCGAAAAATTTTATGAAAAATTTTATGAAAAATCCTCAAAGAGGTGAAAGAAATTGAAACTATTTTTACCAAATGAATATGTGAAAAATGTATATCATGTTCAACCAGAAGATTTAAAAAAACGTGGGATTAAAGGCGTTATTACTGACTTAGATAACACTTTAATTGAATGGGATCGTCCCAATGCAACGCCGCAACTTGAAAAATGGTTCTTGGAAATGAAAGAGCAAGGCATTCAAGTAACGGTCGTTTCAAATAATAATGAGCAACGTGTGAAAGATTTTGCTGATCCATTAGGTATTCCATTTATTCATAGTGCACGTAAACCATTTGTTCGCGCATTTAAGCGTGCGATACAAGAGATGCGTTTGCAGCCAGATGAAGTTGTAGTAATTGGAGATCAGTTACTGACTGACGTGCTTGGTGGAAACCGAGTAGGCCTTCATACAATTTTAGTTGTACCAGTAGCACAAACGGACGGATTAGTAACGCGCTTTAATCGAAAAATTGAACGAAGAATTATGAAAAATATGAAGAAAAAAGGTTTAATTAACTGGGAGGAATAAAGTTTGACTGAAACAATTAAATGTATTGGTTGCGGTGTAGAAATTCAAACAGAAAATAAAAATGAAGTGGGGTATGCTCCTGCCTCATCTTTAGAAAAAGAACAAGTCATTTGTCAACGTTGTTTTCGCTTGAAGCATTACAATGAAATTCAAGATGTATCGTTAACAGATGATGACTTCCTACGCATTTTAAATGGAATTGGAAAATCAGATGCATTAGTAGTCAAAATTGTAGATATTTTTGATTTTAATGGTAGCTGGTTACCTGGCTTACATCGTTTCGTAGGGAATAATAAAGTATTACTTGTGGGAAATAAAGCTGATTTAATTCCAAAGTCAGTAAAACATGATAAAGTAAAACATTGGATGCGCTATAGTGCAAAGCAGCTAGGATTAAAACCAGAAGATGTCTTTTTAATTAGTGCAGCGAAGGGACAAGGAATTGCTGAACTAGCAGATGCTATTGAGTATTATCGCGGCGGCAAAGATGTTTATGTTGTTGGATGTACGAATGTAGGGAAATCGACATTTATTAATCGTATGATTAAAGAATTTAGTGATGAGACTGAAAATGTAATTACAACATCTCATTTCCCAGGAACAACACTGGATTTAATTGATATTCCATTGGACGAAGAGTCTTCTTTATATGATACGCCAGGTATTATTAACCACCACCAAATGGCTCATTATGTTGGAAAGCAAAGCTTAAAGCTTATTACACCAACAAAAGAAATTAAGCCGATGGTATTCCAATTAAATGAAGAACAAACGTTATTCTTTAGTGGATTGGCACGTTTTGATTATGTAAGTGGTGGTCGTCGTGCATTTACTTGTCACTTCTCGAATCGCTTAACAATCCATCGTACAAAGCTTGAGAAAGCAGATGAATTATATAAAAATCATGCTGGGGATTTACTAAGCCCACCAACGCCAGAAGAATTAGCAAATATGCCTGAGTTAGTGAAATACGAATTTAATATTCGTGAACCTAAAACAGATGTTGTATTCTCTGGATTAGGATGGGTTACTGTGAACGAACCAGGAGCAAAAATTGTTGCACACGTACCAAAAGGAGTAAGTGTTTCACTACGTAAATCTTTAATTTAATATGGAGAGGGATTTATGAAACAATTATATGGTGTAATCGGAAATCCAATTGGACATTCATTATCACCCGTTATGCATAACGATGCATTTGAACACTTGAATATGGATGCCCATTATCATGCGTTCCTTGTTGAAGAGGAATTGCTAGGGGAAGCAGTAAGAGGTTTAAAAGCATTAGGTATTTCAGGATTTAATGTAACAACTCCGCACAAGGTTGCTATTATGGAGTATTTGGATGAGATTGACCCATTGGCAAGGAAAATCGGTGCAGTAAATACAGTGGTTCATAAGGATGGAAGATTAATTGGCTATAACACAGACGGGATTGGTTTTGTTCGAGCGCTGCAGTCAATTAGTAATGAACCACTTCAAGGGAAACGTATTTTGTTACTTGGTTCAGGTGGTGCTAGCCGAGCTATTTATTTTTCTCTTGCTGATGTAGGTGTAAAAGAGATTGATGTAGCCAATCGTACAGTAAATAAGGCGAAGGAACTTATTGCTGCACGTACGACCGATGTTAATTCTGTTGCTTTGTCGTTAGAAAAAGCGACAGAAGAACAAGGAAATTATGATATTATCATTCAGACGACAACGATAGGTATGAATCCGCACGTAGAATATACGCCATTACAAATTTGTTCGTTAAAAAAGGGAACGATTGTATCAGATATAATTTATAATCCATTTCAAACGAAAATTTTATGTGAGGCAAAAGAGCAAGGTGCAATCATTCAAAATGGTATTGATATGTTTGTTTATCAAGGAGCACTTGCATTTGAAATGTGGACAGGACGCACGCCAAATATCGAGAGAATGAAACAATTAGTTATAGAAAAGCTTGGAGGCTAACATATATGTTAACAGGAAAACAAAAAAGATTTTTACGTGCACAAGCACATCATTTAACACCAATTTTTCAAGTAGGAAAAGGCGGAGTAAATGAAAATATGATTAAACAAATCGCAGATACTTTAGAAGCTCGTGAGTTATTTAAAGTAAGTGTATTACAAAACTGTGAATTTGATCGCCGTGAGGTTGCGGAAGAACTTGCAAAAGGTGCACGTGCTGAAATCGTTCAAGTAATTGGAAGCACAATCGTTTTATACAAAGAATCAAGAGAAAATAAACAAATTAAGCTTCCTCGATAAAAAGACTAGCATGCGCTATTTTTATCGTTTATGCGTAATGATGTAGAGAGCGAAACCAATTGAACTTTTATTAATAGCAACTCTCTTCATTCCTAACCGAGGAGAGTTGCTGTATATAAAAGGAAGGGGCGTTTCTTTTGAGAAAAATTGGCATCATTGGCGGTACATTTGATCCGCCTCACTATGGACATTTGCTAATTGCAAATGAAGTATATCACGCTTTGAACTTGGAAGAAGTATGGTTCTTGCCAAACCAGATTCCGCCACATAAACAAGGGCGGAATATTACAAGTGTAGAAAGTCGTTTACATATGTTAGAGCTCGCGACTGAGGCAGAAGAACACTTTTCTATTTGTTTAGAAGAGCTAAGTAGGAAGGGCCCATCTTATACGTATGACACTATGTTACAATTGACGAAGAAGTATCCGGATGTGCAGTTTCACTTTATTATTGGTGGGGATATGGTTGAATATTTACCGAAGTGGTATAACATTGAAGCTTTACTTAATCTTGTAACGTTTGTTGGAGTTGCAAGACCTGGGTATACATTGCATACACCATATAAGATTACTACAGTGGAAATTCCGGAATTTGCAGTTTCTTCATCCTTATTACGTGAGAGATATAAAGAGAAGAAAACGTGTAAATATTTACTTCCTGAAAAAGTACAGGTATATATCGAGAGGAATGGGTTGTATGAATCGTGAGAATGCACTGCATATTGTCAAACAACAAATGCATGAAAAACGTTATATACACACAATTGGTGTAATGGAGACAGCGATTGAGCTTGCTAAGTTATACGGTGTGGACGAGAAAAAAGCAGAGATGGCAGCTATATTCCATGATTATGCGAAATGTAGAGCAATTTCAGAGATGGAAGAGATTATTAAACGTGAAGATTTGCCGAAAGATTTACTTTGCTATAACAAAGAGTTATGGCATGCACCTGTTGGGGCATACTTAGTAGAAAAAGAAGTAGGCATTACGGATTCTGAAATTTTGCAAGCTATTACATATCATACAAGTGGTCATGAGAATATGACGATGTTAGAGAAAGTGATTTATGTAGCTGATTACATTGAACCTGGGCGAAAGTTTCCAGGAGTGGAAGAGGCTCGTAAACTCGCATATACGGATATAAATCAAGCTTTATTATTTGCGTTAAAGAGAACAATTCAATTTTTAATGGAAAAAGATCAGACGATTTATCCATTAACATTCCAAACATACAATGCAGTTATCAAGGAGGAAATGAGTAAATGAACGATAAAGATTTATTAGTATTAGCGGCAAAAGCAGCTGATGATAAGAGAGCAGAAGATATGGTTGTCCTAAATATGCAAGGTATTTCACCAATTGCAGATTATTTCATTATTTGTCACGGAAATTCAGATAAACAAGTGCAAGCAATTGCACGTGAAATTAAATCAAAAGCACATGAGTTCCAAATCGACGTACAACGTATGGAAGGGTTTGACGAAGCACGTTGGGTATTAGTTGATCTTGGAGATGTAGTTGCTCATGTATTCCATAAAGATGAGCGTAATCACTATAATTTAGAGCGTCTATGGGGCGATGTGCCACGTGAAGATATTACAGAAGAGTTAGGCCAATGAAATACGAACAATTTGCATTGTTGTACGACGAACTAATGAATGATGTCCCTTATGATAAATGGGTGGAATTTACAGAGGAAAGTTTACAGCAGGCAGGTATGAAAGAGGCAAAAATTCTTGATGTAGCATGCGGTACAGGTAATGTAACCCTGCCGCTTGTGCAAAAGGGTTACGATTTAATAGGTGTCGATCTTTCAGAAGAAATGTTAACAGTCGCTCAGCAAAAACTAGGCGGAGAAGGGCATTTTATTCCTTTTTACCAACAAGATATGCGCGAGCTTGATGTTCCGGGTGAGTTTGACTGTGTAACGATTTTTTGTGATTCATTAAATTATGTATTGCAAGAAGATGGAGTACAAGAAACATTTAGAAGAGTATTTCACCATTTACGTCAAGATGGTTTGTTTTTATTTGATGTACACTCTTTATATAAAATACATCATGTATTTCAAAATGAAACGTATACAGTGAATGGAGAAGAAATATCTCTTATTTGGAATTGCTTCCCTGGTGAAGAATCAAATAGTGTAGAGCATGATTTAACATTCTTTGTTCAAGATCCAGAAGAAGATGTGTACCATCGGTTTGACGAATGTCACGTGCAACGTGCATATCAAGTGGAAGAGTTAACGAAATGGCTTGAAGAAGCAGGTTTTACAGTGCTTCGTGTAACAGGTGATTTTGAGCGACTTGAAGTTACAGAACAAACAGAGCGTATTTTCTTCATGGCGAAGAAAAACGGATAAAAACAAAAGCAACCGAGAAGGTTGCTTTTGTTTTATAAAGAAGATGTATTTTTAGTTCTAGCATAATCTAAAGATCGTATGAGTAAAGTGTGGGAATAGTAGTTGACGTGAAAATGTATTGTAAAAAAGTAAGTATTTATAAAAAGGATTTGGAATGAAAATGACGTATTTATTATGTGTGTTTATTGAATTGCTGATCAACGCATTCTAAATCTTCATCAAATTTTTCATGTGTTCGCTCGATTAACTTATGGAACATATCTCCAACGTGTTCTTCTAAAACCCGAATGCCTTCCCCAGTAACGCCGCCTTTCACGCAAACCTTTTCTTGTAAGGTAGGTAATGTGAAGATTTCTTTTTCAAGTAATTTCCCCATCCCCACGACCATTTCACTTACTAAAGTAGTAGCCTCTTCGTGTGTAATATTTGTTTTATCTACAGCAGCGTTAATGAAGCATTGTAGTAAATAACTAAAGAAAGCAGGACCGCAACTTGCTATATCAGATGAAACGCGCGTTATATCTTCTTTTATTACAAGAGGTGTAGAAATGTTTTTGAATAGACGAAGTAGTTTTTGTTGCCATTCTTCAGAGCAATTATCTCCAAATGTAAATAGTGAGGCGCCAGAGAGAGCGCGATTTGTGATACTTGGAATGATACGCGCGACGTGGCAAGGTACGAGAGTCTCTAATTGTGATGGAGATATTGGACTTGTAATAGAAACTAAGCACGTTTCATCAGAAAAATGTTCAGCGTATTTTTTTAGGATAGGGTATATATCTATCGGCTTAACACAAATAAAAATAAGTTGTGATTGTTCGATTACTTCCGGGATTGTTTTTGCTATATGAACAGAAGGGTATTTTTCTTTTATATGATATGCTTTTGCAGGCGTCCGATTAATGATTGTAAGGCAAGAAGGTTTGACAGCACGGGTTTCTAAAAATGCATCGATTAGTATATTTCCCATGTTTCCTGTCCCTATAATTCCTATGTTCAAAGTTTCATCCCTCCTTCGTAACAGCTTTCTCCTAAACAATATGAATGATGTTATAAATTTATGATTAGAGGTGTAAAATGATGTGGGATTTTCCGAAAAAGTGGTTAGGTTTAGTAGCTATTATTGGAACTTTACTTTTTCTTGTTTTTTGGAAAACGAATCAGAGTGTAGAACGAACGCCTATTACAATGAATGTACAAGAGAAGGAGATAGAAAAAAAGGGTAAACCGAAAATATCGGATACAAAGGAACAGAAAAGAACAATTATAATTGATGTGAAAGGAGCGGTCAGTAAAGAAGGGGTATATGAAATGAAGGAAGGAGATCGCGTAAAGGATGCGGTTCAAAAGGCTGGTGGTTTTTTATCAGAAGTAGATATGAAAAAAGTGAATTTAGCACAAATTGTACAAGATCAAATGCTTCTTTATATACCGAGTAAAAATGAGTCAGAACAAGGGGTGCTTACTTCTTCTAAGGAAGATGGTAAGATTCGAATAAATACAGCGGCGAAAGAACAACTAGAAAAAATTACAGGGATTGGCTCTCGAAAGGCAGAAAGTATTTTGAAATATCGAGAAGAACATGGTCCGTTTCAGAAAATAGAAGATTTATTAGAGATTGATGGGATTGGTGCGAAGTCTCTTGAAAAGATAAAAGATCAAATTATTATTCCGTAAAAGATTGACGAAGTTTTTCTTCTTTCGCTACACTACAAGTAGACAAAAAAGTAGGTGAAAAATATGGAACGAATTTCATGGGATCAATATTTTATGACGCAAAGCCATCTACTATCTTTGCGTAGTACATGTACAAGGCTTGCGGTAGGAGCGACGATCGTTCGCGATAAACGAATTATTGCTGGTGGGTATAATGGTTCAATTAAAGGTGGCGTACATTGTATAGATGATGGTTGTTACGTAATCGATAATCATTGTGTTCGGACAATTCATGCCGAAATGAATGCTTTATTACAATGTGCCAAGTTTGGTGCGAAAACAGAGGAAGCAGAAATTTACGTTACGCATTTCCCTTGTTTACAATGTTGTAAGGCAATTATTCAAAGTGGTATTACAGCGGTTTATTATGCGCAGGATTATAAAAATCATCCATACGCCATAGAGTTATTTGAACAAGCGAACGTAACAGTGAAGCACGTTCCGCTAGAATATGATATTGCTGCATTAGAGGAGCAAAAACGTTATACAGAGTTGAAAGAATTATTTGCGTCTTTAGAAAAAGATGATTTATCAATGGAAGAATTACAGCATGTATTCACGAAAGCAAAAATGATGCTATAAGGAGTGAGTATAAGTTGCAGGAACAATGGGGGTATGTTGCAATCTCATTTATAATAGGGGTTGCAATTGCCTTTTCCTCGTCACTTTTATTGATAGTTTTTTGCCTCTTTTTAAATGTTTTCTTCTGTTTATATCGCACTTCGCGTAAAACCTTCATTTTTTGTATTGTAGCGTGCTTTAGTAGCACCATGTACACTTCCTATGTTCAAACGTGGAATAAGCCTCTAGGGGAGTCCTATGGAGTTACAAGAGGGGTTATACAAAATGCACCGCTTGTTAATGGGGATCGCCTATCTTTTCAATTTGAAGATCAGAATAAAAATATAGTGCAGTTAAGTTATAGAATCAAATCAGTCTTGGAAAAGAAAAAAATGCAACAATTATACGCAGGGATATCATGTGTATTCGAGGGTGAGAGGAAAGAACCGGAAACAGCTCGGAATTTTCATGGTTTTAATTACCGTGATTATTTATACAAACAACATATTCATTTCACATTTGAGGCTACATATATTTCTGAATGCTATAAAACATCACTGTCGCTCACGCAATGGATTCTTCTTTTGAGGCAACAAGCAATCTCGAAAGTTACAGAAATGTTTCCAGAGCAATCAGGTGCTTTTATGAATGCATTACTATTTGGTGATAGACAACAAATGACGTTTGAAGTGGAAGAGCAATATCAACAATTTGGTCTTGTACATTTGTTAGCAATTTCAGGTTCACACATTGTAATGTTAATGGTGATAGTATATTTTATTTTGCTAAGAAGCGGTGTGACAAGGGAGGTAGCAACAATTTGCCTTATCGTTTGTATTCCTATGTATATGGTTTTAGCAGGGGCGTCACCCTCTGTTATAAGAGCTTCTATAACAGGAGTTTTGATGTTGATTGCTTTTATGTGCTCGATTCGTTTATCTAGTTTAGATGCTTTAAGTGTAACAGCTATATGCATGCTTATATATGACCCTTATCTTGTTTTTAATATTGGATTTCAGTTTTCTTTTGCAGGTAGCTTCGCTTTACTTTTGTCTGCTCCGTTATTGTTAGAGAGTAGCAACGGAATAATCCGAAATTCTATTTATATTTCTATCATTTCACAGCTCGTTAGTACTCCGATTTTGTTATATCACTTTGGTTATTTTTCTCCATATAGCATTCTCCTCAATCTCTTATACGTTCCGTTTTTATCTATCATTGTATTACCATGTAGCATTATTATTTTACTGTGTATGCCAATTGTCCCGTTTCTCGCAAAAGGATTTGCCGATATATTATCAATAGGCTTGAGTATGTCTAATGATTTTCTAAGTCATTGTGAAAGTTTACCATTTACCCAGCTTATCTTCGGGGAAACGCCCTTCAATCTTGTAGCTGTATATTGCGCCAGTATTGTCAGTATATTGATGGTTTGGGAACGGAGAGCGCCGAAAAAAATAGTTTGTATAGTTGCGAGTGTATTTCTTTTTATTAGCACATGTCATTATATATATCCATATTTTAGAGGCAGCGGAAGTGTAACATTTATTGATGTTGGACAAGGTGATGCAATATTAATTCGCCTTCCGTATGATAAAGGGATTTATCTTATTGATACAGGTGGAACGCTTCGTGTAAATAAGGAAGAATGGCAACAAAAAAAGCATGAATTTTCTGTTGGAAATGATGTTTTAATACCCTTTTTACAAAAAGAAGGTATTAAAACAATTGATAAATTAATCGTAACGCATGGAGATGCAGATCATATAGGTGCTGCGCAAGAATTATTATCATATATACCTGTAAAAGAAGTGGTATTTGGCCGAAAGGGAAAAGATGCAGTATTAGAAAAAGTAGTCAAGAAACGGGCATTAGAAAAGGAAATGAAAATAACTGAAGTGGGGGAAGGGGAGAGTTGGAGTGTAAATGAAGCGGAATTTTTCGTTTTAGCTCCAAAAGGAAAAGAAAAAAGCGAAAATAATGCTTCAATTGTAATATGGGCAAAATTTGGAGGGTTGAAGTGGCTATTTACAGGCGATTTGGAAGAAGAAGGGGAAAAGATTTTAGTAGAGGCATATCCAGATTTACAAGTGGATGTTTTAAAAGTTGCTCATCATGGGAGTAATACGTCATCTATAGAGCCTTTTTTGAACGTCATACAGCCTCGTGTAGCGATTATATCTGTTGGTAAGCAGAATAGGTATGGACACCCGCATAAAGAAGTGATAGAGCGTTTTGAGAAGATGGGGAGTGCGATATGGCGCACGGACAAGCAAGGTGCTATTTCCTATGTTTTTAAAGGGGAAAATGGAACCTTTAAAAGTAAAATCACATATGATAAAACACATAATAGATGAAAAAGAGAAGACTGCCATGAAGTGGCAGTCTTTAAGAACCGATAAATTTAATAACAGTTGCAATGATGAAAAGTGTTGCGAAAAAACCAAATGAGACGATAAATCCTACCCCTGAATCAATAGCGTCATTGCGTTTACTTTGAACGTTTTGTTCAAAATCATTCATTTAGAATCCCTCCCCAACATTCCACTTTAGTATAAAATATTGTCAGAAAAAAATCTACAATTTCCATATGAAGAGAAAACGAGCTTTTTTGTTACTTGTAAATCATGAAGTAATGTGAGTTTTTCGTTTCCAAGCATGTTAACAGTTGGCACTTATACTCAAATTTTTATTGCGAATAATAAAGGGAAGGTGATTACCGCACACCAATAAGAAACCCGGGGCTTATTGCGTGGCGTTTAATATAAATAAAGGGACGGGTTATAAAGCCTGTTCCTTTGTACTTGTAAAACAAAAGCTAGGGCATTAGTATAAATATATATTGCCAAGTTAGGGAGTAGGAAAAAGTATGAGTGATATACATAAAAAAATTAAAAAGAAACAGTTTGCTCCGTTATATTTAATATATGGAACGGAAGCTTTTTTTATAAATGAAACGATAAAGCTTATTACGACAGAAGCACTTGAAGAAGAAGATCGAGAGTTTAATGTTGTGACATACGATTTAGAAGAAGCGTATTTAGAAGATGTGGTTGAGGATGCGCGTACGCTTCCTTTCTTCGGAGAACGAAAAGTACTGTTAATAAAATCACCGCTATTTTTGACTTCGCAAAAAGAAAAGTTAGAGCAAAATATAAAAATTTTAGAAGAATACATTGGTGAACCTTCTCCATTTTCTATTCTTGTTTTTGTTGTGCCTTACGAAAAACTTGATGAGCGAAAAAAAATTACAAAACTATTAAAGAAAACAGCAGATGTAGTAGAAGCGAATGCGATGCAAGTACAGGATGTTCAGAAGTGGATTGTTGCTCGTGCAGATGAAGTGCATGTGCATATTGATAACGCGGCTGTTAGTTTGTTGCTAGAGCTTGTGGGAAGTAATGTAACGATGTTGGCGAAGGAAATGGACAAGTTAACGTTATACGTTGGTATGGGCGGAGAGATTACGACGAAACTTGTTGCAGAGCTTGTGCCAAAATCAGTTGAGCAAAATGTATTTGCTTTGACAGAAAAAGTGGTGAAAAAAGATATTGCAGGTGCAATGCAAATTTTGGATGGATTATTTACGCAGCAGGAAGAGCCGATTAAATTGCTTGCGTTATTAGTGAGTCAATTCCGCTTGTTGTATCAAGTGAAAGAGCTACAGCAACGTGGTTATGGACAAAATCAAATTGCGTCTCATATTGGTGTACATCCGTATCGTGTAAAGTTAGCAATGAATCAAACGAAGTTTTTTTCTTTTGAAGAGTTAAAAAAAGTGATTATAGAATTAGCGGAAGCTGATTATAGTATGAAGACGGGAAAGATGGATAAGAAGCTTGTGCTCGAATTTTTCTTAATGCGATTAAATCATATGTGATGACACAAAAAAGTTCATGCACTTAGTGCATGAACTTTTTTGTATATAAAAAAACGATCCAAATGGATCGTTTTTTAAACGCCTTACGCGTTTACTTGTTTCGCTAAGCGAGATTTTTGACGAGCTGCAGCGTTTTGGTGGATAAGACCTTTACGAGCTGCTTTATCAAGTTTTTTAGAAGCAGTTTTGAAAGCTTCTTTAGCATTTTCAAGATCGTTATTAGTAACTAAAGCTTCTACAGTTTTAACAGCAGAACGCATGTCAGACTTGATAGAAGCGTTATGTGCACGACGCTCTTCGCTAAGTTTAGCGCGTTTGATAGCAGATTTGATGTTTGCCATACTTTTCACCTCCCTGGTGCAATCGAATGACTCGATTCTTACATAGAACAAGTGATATTCTATCAAACGGTGAAGAGAATTGCAATAGTATATCCATGAAATTTCACGTAAAGGAAAGAATGACCTTATATAACTTTGGGAAATCTAACGATATTTACTATGAATTACGGAGGAGATACGATGAAAGAACCATTAGATTTAAGTAAATATAGCATTAGAACTGACCTTGCTGTAGAAGCTCATCAAATGTTGCAAGAAAGCCAAGAAGAACAAAAAGGGATACAGGGAGTTATTGTAAAAGAGAGAGAAGAAGAAGGTACTATAATTACAAAAGTAACGATTGATGAAGCTGCCTCTGAAGCGATGGGGAAAAAACCTGGAAATTATTTAACACTTGAAGTACAAGGGATACGTCAGCAAGATACAGAACTTCAACAAAAAGTGGAGCGTATTTTTGCAAAAGAATTTTCTTGTTTCTTAGAAGAGGTTGGAGTTACAAAAGAAGCAAGCTGTTTAATTGTAGGTCTTGGGAATTGGAATGTAACACCAGATGCTCTTGGACCGATAGTTGTAGAAAATGTATTAGTAACGAGACATTTGTTTCAATTGCAGCCTGAAAGTGTAGAAGAAGGATTTAGGCCTGTTAGTGCAATTCGGCCGGGGGTAATGGGGATTACAGGAATCGAAACGAGCGATGTTATTTATGGAATTATTGAGAAGACGAACCCGGACTTTGTAATTGCAATTGATGCATTAGCTGCTCGTTCTATTGAACGAGTAAATAGCACGATACAAATTTCTGATACTGGAATCCATCCTGGATCAGGGGTTGGGAATAAACGTAAAGAACTAAGTAAAGACACATTAGGTATCCCTGTTATCGCAATTGGTGTTCCGACTGTGGTCGATGCTGTTTCGATTACAAGTGATACGATTGATTTTATTTTGAAACATTTTGGTCGAGAGATGAAAGAAGGAAATAAACCTTCACGATCTTTGTTACCAGCGGGATTTTCATTTGGAGAAAAGAAAAAATTAACAGAAGAAGATATGCCGGATGAAAAGAGCAGAAATATGTTTTTAGGTGCTGTTGGTACGTTGGAAGAAGAAGAAAAAAGAAGGCTGATTTATGAAGTGCTATCTCCTCTTGGTCATAATTTAATGGTAACCCCAAAAGAAGTAGATACTTTTATTGAGGATATGGCGAATGTAATAGCGAGTGGTTTAAATGCAGCGCTACATCATCAAATTGATCAAGATAATACGGGAGCATATACACATTGAGGGGAACAGATGATTATGGTTTGAGTCGCCTTGCGCTTTTGTGTATATGTAGTGTAGCTTTATGTTTACTTATGATGATAGCAGGAGTGGCACTTGCTAATCATGGTTTGAAAAGTATGAAAGGCTATCAGCAATTGTCATATGAACAAATAGCTCATATGACAGGGACAGAAAGTACAGGTGCTGAATCAGAAATTTTGGGTAGCTCGTTTTCGGCCTCAGAAAAACAACAGCAATTAGAACGTTTAAGAAGTTTTAATGTTGTAGAAGGAATTGGGATGGCGGTAGCAAGTGTAGCTTATGAAATGACGAAGTTCGGGACGGATATAGTTGTTAGGAAAATAAAAGGAATTTTTAGCTAAGAGTAACATGGGAGGCGGTTGTTTTACTGATTTGTAGGACAGCCGTTTTAAAATTTGAAAAGGGTTTGTCTCTTATGGTTTATTCGCATAAGATATAGATAGAATGATTTGTATCGTAAGCAGCACGAGTTTTCATTGAATCTTTGTTGCTCTATTGATATAATCAGTGCTAGTGTATATTGGCGAGACTATTAGGAGTTGAGAACATAGATGAATAAAGAAGAAAGAGCAAAAAGACAGTCCAAAATTCGTAATTTCTCTATTATTGCTCATATTGACCACGGGAAATCAACGTTAGCAGACCGTATTTTAGAGAAAACAAACGCGTTAACACAACGCGAAATGAAAGCTCAGTTGCTTGACTCTATGGATTTAGAGCGTGAGCGTGGTATTACAATCAAATTAAACGCAGTACAATTAAACTATAAAGCAAAAGATGGTGAAGAGTATATTCTTCATTTAATTGATACACCAGGACATGTCGACTTTACGTACGAAGTATCTCGTAGTTTAGCGGCTTGTGAAGGCGCGATTCTTGTAGTAGATGCAGCGCAAGGTATTGAAGCGCAAACGTTAGCAAACGTATACTTAGCGCTTGATAACAATTTGGAAATTTTACCAGTTATTAATAAAATCGACTTACCAAGTGCGGATCCAGAACGTGTACGTCAAGAGGTAGAAGATGTAATTGGTTTAGATGCATCAGAAGCGGTACTTGCTTCTGCGAAAGCTGGAATTGGTATTGAAGAAATTTTAGAACAAATTGTTGAAAAAGTACCAGCTCCGTCGGGTGATTCAGAAGAGCCATTACAATGTATGATTTTCGACTCTTTATATGATCCGTACCGCGGTGTAATTGCTTATATCCGTGTTGTAAATGGAACAGTAAAAGTTGGCGATAAAGTACGTATGATGGCAACGGGTAAAGAATTTGAAGTAACAGAAGTAGGTGTATTTACACCGAAAACTACGCAACGTGACGAGTTAACAGTAGGTGATGTAGGTTTCTTAGCAGCATCGATTAAAAATGTTGGTGACACACGTGTTGGTGATACGATTACACATGCGAAACGTCCAGCTGCAGAGCCGTTAGCAGGTTACCGTAAGTTAAACCCGATGGTATTCTGTGGTCTGTATCCAATTGACTCTGCTCGTTATAACGATTTACGTGATGCATTAGAAAAATTAGAGTTAAACGATTCTGCTCTTGAGTTTGAACCAGAAACATCTCAAGCGCTAGGATTTGGTTTCCGTTGTGGTTTCTTAGGGCTTCTTCACATGGAAATCATTCAAGAACGTATTGAACGTGAATTTAAGATTGACTTAATTACAACAGCGCCAAGCGTTATTTATAAAGTTTATTTAACTAACGGTGAAGATGTTATTGTTGATAACCCATCTAATATGCCAGATCCACAGTCTATCGATCGTGTAGAAGAGCCGTTTGTGAAGGCTTCAATTATGGTTCCGAATGACTATGTTGGAGCTGTAATGGAGATTTGCCAAGGTAAACGTGGAACGTTTATTGATATGCAATATTTAGATGAAACGCGTGTTACATTAACATATGAAATCCCGTTATCAGAAATCGTATATGACTTCTTCGATCAATTGAAATCAAATACGAAAGGGTATGCATCATTTGACTACGAGTTAATTGGCTATAAACCATCTAAACTTGTGAAAATGGATATTCTTTTAAATAATGAACAAGTGGATGCTTTATCATTTATCGTACACCGTGATTCAGCGTATGACCGTGGTAAAGTAATCGTAGAGAAATTAAAAGAATTAATTCCGAGACAACAATTTGAAGTGCCAATTCAGGCGACTATCGGAAATAAAGTTGTAGCACGTTCTACAATTAAAGCGATGCGTAAAAACGTACTTGCAAAATGTTACGGCGGTGACATTTCTCGTAAGCGTAAACTTCTTGATAAGCAAAAAGAAGGTAAAAAACGTATGAAGTCTGTTGGTTCTGTAGAAGTACCGCAAGAGGCATTTATGGCTGTACTGAAAATGGATGACAACTAATATTTGAAATAAAAAAGAAGTCGTTTGTGCGGCTTCTTTTTTCTGTATAATTACTTTTTAGACATCTGAACAGCTCTCATTTACAATAATGAGAGAGCTTTTTAGTTCATATAGAGTTAGGAGATTGTTAATGTCCGAAAATATTCGAAAAGATATTCAAGATAAAATACAAAATGGTAATTTTAATTGTGAAAAGGAATTGACGCTTTCTATTATTAGTGGAAAGTGGAAAGTTGTGATACTGTGGCATCTTGGTGTGGAAGGGCCACATCGTTTCAGTGAATTACAACGGTTATTCCCAAGCATTTCTCATAAAGTTTTGTCGAACCAATTAAAAGAGTTAATGGAAGATGGAATTGTTGATCGGACAGTATATCCCGAAATTCCTCCTCGCGTTGAGTATTATATGACGGAACTAGGCATGTCACTTTTACCGATCGTTGAAATGATGTATGATTGGGGAAAAATGCGAATGGAACAAATTCGTAATACGTTAGAGAAGTAGAGAACCCTCCGGAGTGCGGAGGTTTTCTTTTTAGAAAGGTAGGAGTTATATTTGGTACAAGCTGCATATATTCATATTCCGTTTTGTCAGCACATTTGTCACTATTGTGATTTTAATAAAGTGTTTATTGAACGCCAACCGGTTGATCAATATTTAGATTATTTAGAGAAGGAAATAATAAATACGGTTCAAAAAGTTCCGTTTGATAGTATAAAAACGATTTTTGTGGGCGGGGGAACTCCGACAGCGTTAAATATGGAACAGACAAAAAAATTACTCGAGATTATTAATCGTCATTTGCGTCCGTTCGCCCCAAATTGTGAATTAACATTTGAAGCGAATCCAGGAGATCTGCCGAAAGAGAAGTTGAATGTACTGCTAGAAGGTGGAGTGAATCGAATTAGTTTTGGTGTGCAAACGTTCCGTGATGAACTGCTTGAGAAAATCGGGCGCAAGCATACGAGGGAAGATGCATTCCTCGCGATTCGAGAAGCACAGGAAGTAGGATTTAAAAATATTAATGTAGATATTATTTATGCTTTGCCAGGACAGACGATAGAAGATGTAAAAGAAACATTAGATATTGCTTTTACGCTTGGTGTACAACATTTCTCTGCATATTCATTAATTGTGGAACCTAAAACAGTGTTTTATAACTTAATGAACAAAGGGAAATTGCGTCTTCCGGGTGAAGACCATGAAGCGAAAATGTATGAAATAGTAATGGATGAAATGGAGAAACACGGTTATAACCAGTATGAAATTAGTAATTTCTCAAAAGGTGACAATAAAAGTAGACATAATCTCACATACTGGAATAATGAAGAGTATTATGGATTTGGAGCTGGAGCTCATAGTTATGTGAACGGGGAACGTATTCAAAATGTAGGTCCGCTGAAGCAATATTTTAATAAAATTGATGAAACAGGATTTCCGTATTTAGATGTTCACAAAGTGACGGAGAAAGAAAGAATGGAAGAAGAGCTGTTCTTAGGGCTTCGAAAAACAAAAGGTGTTTCTAAAACGGCGTTCCGCAATAAATTTAATGTAGAGATGGATCAAGTTTTCGCGAAGCAGTTACAAAGCAACCAAGAGCAGGGATTGCTTGAAGAGGAAGATGGACATGTGCGTTTAACGCGAAAAGGAAAATTATTAGGGAATGAAGTATTCCAATCATTTTTGATTGACTAATTAAATGTTCCATAGGCGTGAAAAAGTTTCATTATTTCGTGACGTTTCCGTTGACAATTGAATGTCAATTTTGGTAAGTTATTAATAGATTTAGCACTCAAAGACAAAGAGTGCTAACAGAGGTGATGATGAGATGCTTACGGAACGTCAGCTCTTAATTTTACAAACAATTATTGATGACTTTATTGGATCAGCGCAGCCCGTTGGGTCTAGAACGTTGGCTAAAAAAGATGAAATTACATTTAGTTCAGCTACTATTCGAAATGAAATGGCGGACTTAGAAGAATTAGGTTTTATTGAAAAAACGCACAGTTCTTCTGGACGTGTTCCTTCTGAGAAAGGCTACCGATTTTATGTAGACCATCTTTTAGCGCCGCAAAACTTACCGAACGCTGAAATTGTACAAATTAAAGATTTATTTGCTGAAAGAATTTTTGAAGCGGAAAAAATTGCACAACAATCTGCTCAAATTTTATCAGAACTTACGAATTATACGGCCATTGTTCTTGGACCGAAGTTAAGTACAAATAAACTTAAAAATGTACAAATTGTGCCGCTTGATCGTCAAACTGCTGTCGCTATTATTGTAACCGATACAGGGCATGTACAAAGTAAAACGATTACCGTTCCGGAATCTGTTGATTTATCAGATTTAGAAAAAATGGTTAATATTTTAAATGAAAAGCTATCTGGCGTACCGATGGAAGAACTTCATAATAAAATCTTTAAGGAGATTGTTACAGTTTTACGTGGGTATGTTCATAATTACGATAGTGCAATAAAAATGTTGGATGGTACATTTCAAGTTCCGTTATCGGAAAAGATATACTTTGGAGGAAAAGCAAATATGCTTTCGCAGCCAGAGTTCCATGACATTCAAAAGGTTAGATCTTTACTTACCATGATTGATAATGAAGCCGAATTTTATGACATTTTGCGTCATAAACAAGTCGGGATTCAAGTGAAAATTGGTAGGGAAAACTCTTCGACGGCTATGGAGGATTGTAGTTTAATTTCTGCAACATATTCGATCGGCGAAGAGCAACTTGGAACAATTGCTATTTTAGGTCCTACGAGAATGCAATATTCTCGTGTAATTAGTTTGTTACAGTTATTTACGAGACAATTTACTGATGGACTTAAAAAGTAAATGAGAGTAATACATTCGCTCAAGTGATGAAATTTTCATTGCTGTGTGTAATATATAATGCTTAGGTAATCATGCTATGCATGATACCTAATACCTTTTAAGGAGGTGAATATTGTGGAAGAGCGTAACGAACAAGTGGTAGAAGAAGTAAAAGAAGCGCAAGTTGAAGAAGCTGTCACGCCAGAAAACAGTGAAGAAACTGTAGAAGAAAAAAGTGAGGCTGCTCTTTTACAAGAAAAAGTAGATGAGCTACAAGCGAAACTAACGGAAACGGAAGGTCGCACATTACGTCTACAAGCTGATTTTGAAAATTATAAGCGCCGTGTCCAAATGGATAAACAGGCTGCTGAAAAATATAGAGCACAAAGTCTAGTTTCAGACATCTTGCCAGCTCTTGATAATTTTGAAAGAGCAATGCAAGTGGAAGCGACTGATGAGCAAACGAAATCCTTGTTACAAGGTATGGAAATGGTGCATCGTCAATTGTTAGAAGCGCTGACTAAAGAAGGTGTGGAAGTGATTGAAGCTGTTGGTAAACAGTTTGATCCTAATGAACACCAAGCTATTATGCAAGTGGAAGATAGTGAATTTGAATCAAACGCGGTTGTGGAAGAATTCCAAAAAGGTTATAAACTAAAAGACCGTGTGATTCGCCCATCAATGGTAAAAGTAAATCAATAATTTACATAAAACTAGGAGGATTCGCCATGAGTAAAATTATCGGTATTGACTTAGGTACAACAAACTCTTGTGTAGCTGTTATGGAAGGTGGAGAACCAAAGGTTATCCCAAATCCAGAAGGAAACCGTACAACACCTTCTGTTGTAGCTTTCAAAAATGAAGAACGTCAAGTTGGGGAAGTTGCAAAGCGCCAAGCAATTACAAACCCAAATACAATCATGTCTGTTAAACGTCATATGGGTACAGACTACAAAGTAGAAGTTGAAGGTAAAGAGTATACACCTCAAGAAATTTCTGCAATCATTTTACAAAACTTAAAAGCTTCTGCTGAAGCATACTTAGGTGAAACAGTAACGAAAGCTGTTATTACAGTACCTGCATACTTCAACGATGCAGAGCGTCAAGCAACGAAAGATGCTGGTCGTATCGCTGGTTTAGAAGTTGAGCGTATCATTAACGAGCCAACAGCAGCAGCACTTGCTTACGGTTTAGAAAAACAAGACGAAGAACAAAAAATCTTAGTATATGACTTAGGTGGCGGTACATTTGACGTATCTATCCTTGAGTTAGCAGACGGTACATTCGAAGTTATTTCAACTGCTGGTGACAACCGTCTTGGTGGCGATGACTTTGACCAAGTTATCATCGATCACTTAGTAGCTGAGTTCAAAAAAGAAAATAACATTGATTTAAGCCAAGATAAAATGGCGCTTCAACGCTTAAAAGATGCAGCTGAAAAAGCGAAAAAAGATCTTTCTGGTGTAACACAAACTCAAATTTCATTACCATTCATTAGTGCTGGAGCTGCTGGTCCATTACACTTAGAATTAACGTTAACAAGAGCGAAATTCGAAGAGCTTTCAGCAGGTCTTGTTGAAAGAACATTAGAGCCAACTCGTCGTGCATTAAAAGACGCTGGTTTTGCTCCAAGCGAATTAGATAAAGTTATTCTTGTTGGTGGATCTACTCGTATCCCAGCTGTACAAGAAGCTATTAAACGTGAAACTGGTAAAGAGCCATATAAAGGTGTAAACCCTGATGAAGTTGTAGCATTAGGTGCTGCAGTTCAAGGTGGCGTACTTACTGGTGATGTAGAAGGCGTTCTATTATTAGACGTAACTCCACTTTCTTTAGGTATTGAAACTATGGGTGGCGTGTTCACGAAATTAATCGAGCGTAACACTACAATTCCAACAAGTAAGTCACAAGTATTCTCGACAGCTGCTGATAATCAACCAGCAGTAGACATTCACGTATTACAAGGTGAGCGTCCAATGTCGGCTGACAACAAAACGTTAGGTCGTTTCCAATTAACTGACCTTCCACCAGCACCACGTGGTATTCCACAAATCGAAGTAACATTCGATATTGATGCGAACGGTATCGTTAACGTACGTGCGAAAGACTTAGGAACAAGCAAAGAGCAAGCTATTACAATCCAATCTTCTTCAGGTCTTTCTGATGAAGAAGTAGAACGTATGGTACAAGAAGCGGAAGCAAATGCTGACGCTGACCAAAAACGTAAGGAAGAAGTTGAACTTCGTAACGAAGCTGACCAACTTGTATTCCAAACAGACAAAGTTGTAAAAGATTTAGAAGGTAAAGTAGATGCAGCTGAAGTTGCAAAAGCAACAGAAGCGAAAGAAGCATTACAAGCTGCAATTGAGAAAAACGAGCTTGAAGAAATTCGTGCGAAAAAAGATGCCTTACAAGAAATCGTACAACAATTAACTGTTAAATTATACGAGCAGGCTCAAGCAGCTGCTGGTCAAGCAGAAGGTGCGCAAGGTGCACAAGATGCTGGCGCAAAGAAAGACAATGTAGTTGACGCTGAGTTTGAAGAAGTAAAAGAAGACAAGTAATTCAACTGTAAACATAATAAGTAAGATGACAAAAAGTCAAAGTCAAGCGTGCCTTGACTTTGGCTTTTTTCACGAATGAGAAGCGATGTGTGAGGATCTTAAGTTTTTCGCTTTGCATACTGTAAGTGAGGAAACTTTGTTGCAAAGCACTTTCTTTCGGTGTTAAAATTACGTTTATGTGAAAGATTCGGGGGTTGTAAATTTATGAGTAAACGAGACTATTATGAGGTCCTTGGACTTAGCAAGGGCGCTTCAACAGATGAAATTAAAAAAGCGTATCGTCGTTTGGCTAAAAAATACCATCCAGACGTAAGCAAAGAAGAAAATGCAATTGAAAAGTTTAAAGAAGTACAAGAAGCATACGAAGTGTTAAGTGATGATCAAAAGCGTGCACAGTACGATCAATTTGGTCATGCTGGTGCAAATCAAGGATTCGGTGGATTTGGCGGCGGAGGAGACTTCGGCGGTGGCTTCGGTTTTGAAGATATATTTAGTTCTTTCTTTGGCGGTGGCGGCGGCAGACGTCGTGATCCAAATGCTCCGCGCCAAGGTGCTGACTTACAATATCAAGTCACTTTAGATTTTGAAGAAGCTATTTTTGGTAAGGAATTAAATGTGGAAATTCCAGTAGAAGATCCATGTGATACTTGTAAAGGTAGTGGAGCAAAACCAGGAACTTCAAAAGAAACATGTAAACATTGTTCAGGCTCTGGTCAAGTGAGTGTAGAACAAAACACACCGTTTGGTCGTATCGTAAATCGTCAAGCTTGTGGTCATTGTTCAGGAACTGGACAAATTATTAAAGAAAAATGTACGACATGTCACGGTTCAGGTAAAGTTCGTAAACGTAAAAAAATCAATGTTAAAATTCCAGCGGGTATCGATAATGGTCAACAAATTCGTGTGTCTGGAAAAGGTGAAGCCGGCGTAAATGGCGGACCAGCAGGAGACTTATATGTTGTCGTTCATGTAAGAAATCATGAATTCTTCGAGCGTGAAGGAGATCACATTATTTGCGAAATGCCATTAACATTTGCGCAAATGGCGCTTGGTGATGAAGTGGAAGTTCCTACTGTTCATGGTAAAGTGAAGCTGAAAATTCCAGCAGGAACACAAACTGGAACAGAATTCCGCTTAAAAGGAAAAGGTGCTCCGAACGTACGTGGATACGGCCAAGGAGATCAATATGTAGTCGTTCGTGTTGTTGTACCGACGAAATTGACTTCGCAGCAAAAAGATTTATTACGTGAATTTGCAGGACAAGAAGAGCAGGATGATAGTTTATTCGGAAAGCTTAAACGTGCTTTCAAAGGGGAATAATGGAAATAAAAAATGGAGTTGGTAAATTGTGAAATGATCAGAAATTAGTATTCATACAACAGAAGAAGCAGTAGAAGCTGTCTCTCATATTTTACATGAAGCTGGTGCTAGTGGAGTTGCGATTGAGGATCCAGCGGAGTTAACGAAAGAGCGCGAGCAACAATATGGTGAAATTTATGCATTGAACCCAGATGAATATCCGGCGGAAGGTGTATTAATAAAAGCGTATTTCCCGCAAACGGATTCTTTACATGAAACGATTGCAGGTGTAAAATCATCTATTGATGTGCTTCCATCTTACGACATCGAAATTGGTACTGGAAATATTACCGTTAACGAAGTCAATGAAGAAGATTGGGCTACTGCTTGGAAAAAATATTACCATCCAGTACAAATTTCTGATACATTCACAATCGTACCGACTTGGGAAGAATATACACCATCTTCTCCTGATGAAAAAATCATTGAATTAGACCCGGGTATGGCGTTTGGTACAGGAACTCATCCAACAACAACGATGTGTATCCGTGCTTTAGAAAAAACAGTACAGCCAGGTGACACTATTATTGATGTAGGAACAGGTTCTGGTGTACTTAGTATTGCGGCTGCAAAATTAGGTGCGTCTTCTGTTCAAGCATATGATTTAGATCCGGTTGCGGTTGAAAGTGCAGAAATGAATGTACGTTTAAATAAAACAGATGATATCGTGTCTGTTGGACAAAATAGTCTTTTAGAAGGCATTGAAGGTCCTGTTGATTTAATCGTAGCTAACTTATTAGCAGAAATTATTCTATTATTCCCTGAAGATGCAGCAAGAGTTGTGAAGTCAGGTGGATTATTTATTACATCGGGCATTATTGCTGCGAAGGAAAAAGTAATTTCTGAGGCGTTAGAACAAGCTGGATTTACAATTGAAGAAGTGTTACGAATGGAAGATTGGGTAGCAATTATTGCACGAAATGCGTAATATAGATTTTAGTCTATAATGAAAAGGGGAGTCTCTCACTATAAGGTGAGAGACTTGCCGTTTGTTATATGAAAAATGATAACGTTTCGTTCTTTTCGTAAGTGTTGACTTACGAAAGGAACGAAACTCTACTAAGGTGATTATATGCAACGTTATTTTGTAGAAGAGAAATATGTAAATGAGACAAGTATTCGCATTGTAGGTGATGACGTACATCATATCGCAAGAGTGATGCGTATGTCAGCTGGTGATCATATTTATTGCTGTGTAAACGGAAAAACAGCAGTATGTTCAATTGATGAAATTACCAGTGAATTTATTAATACGGCTATTGTAGAATGGGTAGAGGCGTCAAGTGAACTTCCTGTTTTCGTGACGATTGCAAGTGGACTGCCAAAAGGAGACAAGCTAGAGTTAATTTTTCAAAAAGGAACTGAGCTTGGGGCAGCTGCATTCTTACCATTTCAAGCATCTCGCTCTATCGTAAAATGGGATGCGAAAAAAGCTGATAAAAAAGTTGAGCGTTTAAGAAAAATTGTGAAAGAAGCTGCGGAACAATCACATAGAAGTGAAATTCCAGAAGTACATGCTCCGGCATCATTTAAGCAATTGCTTTCAATGAGTGGTGAGTATGATGTTTGTCTTGTTGCTTACGAAGAGGAAGCAAAACAAGGTGAGAAATCTAATTTTGCGAAAGCTTTAACGACAATGAAACCAGGTCAAAAGCTATTGATTGTATTTGGCCCAGAAGGCGGTTTAGCTGAGGAAGAGATTACAGCGCTTCGTGAACATAAATTTGTACCATGTAGTTTAGGACCAAGAATTTTAAGAACAGAAACGGCGCCGTTATACGCGTTAAGTGCTGCTTCGTATCATTTTGAATTGATGGGGTGATGATCAATGTCAACTGTTGCGTTCCATACGTTAGGTTGTAAAGTAAACCACTATGAAACAGAAGCCATTTGGCAATTGTTTAAACAAGGTGGTTATGAAAGAACAGAATATGAAAAGAAAGCTGATGTATATGTTATTAACACATGTACAGTAACGAATACTGGGGACAAAAAAAGCCGTCAAGTAATCAGACGTGCTGTGCGTCAAAATCCAGATGCAGTTATTTGCGTAACGGGATGTTATGCACAAACATCTCCAGCTGAAATTATGGCGATTCCGGGTGTAGATATTGTAGTTGGTACACAGGATCGTGAAAAGATGTTAGGTTACATCGAAGAATTCCGTAAAGAGCGTCAACCAATTAATGCTGTCCGTAATATTATGAAAACACGTGTGTACGAAGAACTTGATGTACCTTATTTCACGGATCGTACACGTGCGTCTTTAAAAATACAAGAGGGTTGCAATAACTTCTGTACATTCTGTATCATTCCTTGGGCGCGTGGTTTAATGCGTTCTCGTGATGGAAAAGAAGTTATTAAACAAGCACAACAATTAGTGGATGCAGGCTATAAAGAAATCGTATTAACGGGTATTCATACAGGTGGATACGGCGAAGACATAAAAGATTATAACTTAGCTGGATTACTTCGTGATATGGAAGCGGAAGTAGACGGATTAAAACGTCTTCGTATTTCTTCTATTGAAGCGAGTCAAATTTCAGATGAAGTAATTGAAGTGTTAGATAAATCTGAAGTAGTTGTACGCCACTTGCATATTCCGTTGCAATCTGGTTCTAATACTGTATTAAAACGTATGCGTCGTAAATATACGATGGAGTTCTTCCAGGAGCGTTTAGATCGTTTGAAAGAAGCGTTACCAGGCCTTGCGATTACATCTGACGTAATCGTTGGTTTCCCAGGTGAAACAGAAGAAGAATTCATGGAAACATACAATTTCATTAAAGAGAACCGCTTCTCTGAGTTACATGTGTTCCCTTACTCAAAACGTACAGGAACACCTGCAGCACGCATGGAAGATCAAGTTCCTGAAGATGTGAAGAACGATCGTGTTCATCGTTTAATTGAGCTATCTAATCAATTAGCGAAAGAGTACGCATCAGCGTTTGAAGGTGAAGTGCTTGAAATCATTCCGGAAGAGCAATTTAAAGAGGGCGACCGTGAAGGCTTATATGTAGGTTATACAGATAACTACTTGAAAATTGTATTTGAAGGATCAGAAGAATTAATTGGTAAGCTAGTGAAAGTGAAAATTACGAAAGCTGGTTATCCATATAACGAAGCGCAATTTGTTCGTGTTCTTGAAGATGATGTAAAAAAAGAATCAGCTAGCGCATAAAAAGAGCGTGCAACCGGAAACGGTTTGCATGCTTTCTTTGTTTGAAGCGGTTAAGTACTATAAGGTGGGGAGGCGTTTCATGCATCCCTGTATGAAAAAAGATGAAATGATAAAAATATAGTTGTCTTCATCAGTAAAGGATACTAGCTATTTGCATAACTTTTGAAAAGGAAATGCTTCTATTCTTCTTTTATTCTGCCAAATAGTTGACCTGAAGTGATAAAATGTATTATAATCGTAAAAGACATGCTGAAGAAGTGTTTCTTTTTGCATGCTGAAGTTAGTATGTAAGTGTGATGTTTCGGAGGGAGGGAAAGAGAATGTCAAAAACAGTCGTTCGTAAAAACGAGTCTTTGGAGGATGCACTTCGCCGTTTTAAAAGATCGGTTTCTAAAACTGGTACACTTGCTGAAGCAAGAAAGCGCGAGTTTTATGAAAAACCAAGTGTAAAACGTAAGAAGAAATCTGAAGCGGCAAGAAAGCGTAAATTCTAAGAGAGGGTGTAAGTTATGAGTCTTCTCGGTCGTTTAAACGATGATATGAAACAAGCGATGAAGAATAAACAAAAAGAAAAATTAACCGTTATTCGTATGGTTAAGGCTGCTTTACAAAATGAAGGTATTAAACTGCAACATACTCTTACTGAAGAAGAGGAAATAACAGTTTTAGCTCGTGAAGTAAAACAGTATAAGGACTCCCTCCTTGAATTTAAAAAAGCTGGTCGTGAAGACCTTGTTAATAAACTGCAAAGTGAAATTCAGATTTTAAGCGCATATTTGCCAGAGCAATTAACTGAAGAAGAACTAGTTGATGTAATCAAGCAAGTTATTTCTGAAGTTGGTGCGACTTCTAAAGCAGATATGGGTAAGGTGATGACTGCTGTTATGCCGAAAGTAAAAGGTAAAACAGACGGATCACTTGTGAATAAGCTGGTTATCCAGCTATTAGCGTAAAAAAACGTCTCATTTCGTATGAGACGTTTTTTTATTGTTCTTATTAAGGAGAAACGCTATATTGCTTAAAAAGGGTTTCTATAAGTGATAGAAACCCCTCTAGTTAAAGTTTCAATTTATTATTTCCTTGTATAATTCCGATTCTACACCTATTCTTACTTCCTTGACTAAAACTTCTTTCGCAAATAAAAGCTAAGTACCGAACCTTCTGAAAATCAGATTGAAGTTTTATAGCTTGCTCTTCAGCATAATCCTCAAAGGTAACGAAAGAGATTCTAACTATTTTAGATTTTGCATCAGTTGCATAAAATGGCCGGATATTACTGTCGATAATTTGTTTTATAACATTCGAAATTTCTTGACTAAAGCCAATTTACTTTCGTATTTCCTCGTTTATTAATTCATTTTTTAATGAACCCTAATATTTTTTAAAATTCATATAACAACCATCTATAAAATATTCTTACTTACAACGTAACATTCAGAGTGGAGAAATTTTCTTTTTTTTGATTTTATCCCTCATTAACGGGCAGCCCGATTGGTGAGGGGGGATTAAAGTTTCACTTTATCTCATTTGTCCAATAAATGACAACTACTTATTCTATGGTCAGTATGTCACATCCAGAACGAATTGTAACAGTTTTTTTCAAGTTTCTAACTTCTCGCTAGGCTCAATTTCTTAATGTAACTTGTACTGATATCCTGTAGGGGCGCATATTCTTGTATTAATACTTCTATTATTAAAGGTAACATCCTTTGATCCATAATTGTCCTGACAAATATGATTTCATATAGCGACTGTTTTAATTAACATGATATGAACTCTTACAGAATATAGTTATGTTAGTGAAGTCGTTATAACACGATAGGCACTTGTGAAGAAATACATATATATGGGATGAGAGGGGGTCTTTCGAGATGAAGAAATTAGAACAAATGAAAAATTGGTTGACAAAACAAGTAGACCTACCAGTGGATGTATTAATGGATCTACCTCGGATTACTCTTGTTGGGCAAATACATATTTATATAGAAAATCATCGGGGGTTATTAGTGTTTTCAGATAAAGAAGTACGATTGCTTTTAAAACACGGTCAATTATTAATTAAAGGACAATCCTTTGTTATTAAAACGATTCTTCCAGAAGAGCTTTTGCTCGAAGGGATAATTGAGCAAGTAACATTTTTAGAAAATGAAAAAAAAGGTGATTGAAGTGAAACTTCCATTTGTGAAGTTTTTCTTCTTTATCCTGTAAAAGTTCCGTTGATAGAGACTGATTACAGTTTTACTCGGTTTCATTTTAGTACGAGCTATTTTAATGTTTCAAATAAAAAGTAGTATATCTACTTTTAGAAAGGTAGTGAAGGTGGTAAATGAAAAATAAATGGTTTATAAAGTGGCTTGGATATGTAAAAGTGCGAATTGAAGGTAGAGGAGCGGAACGGTTTGTTAATGAATGTGTACGGAGGAATTTATTAGTTTGGGATGTTAAAAAGATAGCTGATGAAACGTTAGTTTTTTGTATGTTGTTACGCGATGTGAAAAAAATAAAACCAATTTATAGAAAAAATGAATGTAAATTATATTTTATTGGACGTTATGGTTTTCCTTTTTGGAATAAGCGTTTAATTAAAAATAGTGGATTTTTAGTTGGTTTTTTAATTTTCTTTTTTGGTGTGATTGCAATGTCAAATATGGTTTGGAAAATTGAAATTACAGGAGCAAAACCTGAAACGGAATATATATTGATGAAAGAATTGGATAAAATGGGTATTAAAAAAGGGAAACTACAATTTCAAATGCCGAATGTAGAAGATATACAACGCCATTTGACAGATAATATTAATGCCATTACTTGGGCGGGACTAGAAGTAAGAGGAACGACGTATCATTTTAAAATTGTTGAAAAAAACGAACCGAAGAAAGAAAAGGAACAAAGGCCGCAAAATTTAGTAGCAAAAAAAGAAGCGATTATTACAAAGACGTTCGTAGAAGTTGGAAAGCCGGTTGTACTGAAAAATGATCATGTAGAAAAAGGGCAGATTCTCGTATCAGGAATATATGGTAATGAGGAAAGTCCGACGATTGTTTCAGCGAAAGGTATTGTGTATGGAGAAACGTGGTATACATCTAAGGTGGATGTCCCGTTAAAGACGCAATTCCAAGTGTATACTGGTAATGTATACAATGAACATTTTCTTAAATTTGGGGATACGAAAATAAAAATATGGGGATTTCAGCATGATAAGTATAAACGCTCTCGTACTGAAAGTGTAAAGCATGATGTGAAATTATTTGGTTTTACACTGCCGATTGCATATGAAAAAGATGTTGTGAGAGAAGAGGAAGAAGCGAATCGAGAATATACAGAAAAGCAAGCGCTGAAAGTAGCGAAAGAGATGGCCGAAAAAGAACTAAAGAAAAAATTGGATGAACATGCTATGATTGTAAGTGATAAGATTTTGAGTAAAGAGGTTGAGGCGGGTCAACTAAAGGTCACATTGCATTATACTGTGGTTGAAAATATTGCAGAGCCACAACCAATATCCGAATCCGATATTCAAGGAGACTGAGTAATGGCAGAACAATTAGTAGAAATGAACCAACAATTGGAAAATACTAACGAAGCAATCGCTCTTTTTGGAGTCAATGATGCACATTTAAAAGTAATTGAACGAGAACTGAATGTATCGATCGTAACTAGAGGAGAAACTGTTCATGTATCTGGGGCAGTTGAAACGGTGACACTCGTAGAAAAAATCTTACAGCAATTACTTGTTGTAATTCGTAAAAGTATATCAATTTCAGAGAGAGATGTTGCGTATGCAATTCAGCTTGCACAACAAGGGAAAATTGCTCAATTTGAAGAGTTATATGAAGAAGAAATTTTCAAGACTGCAAAAGGTAAATCCATTCGTGTAAAAACAATGGGGCAAAGACGATATATTCATGCGATGAAGAAGAATGATATTGTCTTTGGGATAGGGCCTGCAGGAACTGGAAAAACATACTTAGCTGTAGTAATGGCTGTGAGGGCTTTAAAACAAGGGTATGTAAAGAAAATTATTTTAACAAGACCTGCTGTAGAAGCTGGAGAAAATTTAGGTTTTTTACCAGGGGATTTGAAAGAGAAGGTAGATCCATACTTACGCCCATTATATGATGCCTTACATGATATTCTTGGACAAGAATATACGCAGCGTATGATGGAGCGAGGAGTAATTGAAATCGCGCCACTTGCTTATATGAGGGGGCGTACGCTTGATGATTCATTTGTTATTTTAGATGAGGCTCAAAATACAACGGGTGCTCAAATAAAAATGTTTTTAACAAGATTAGGTTTTAGTTCTAAAATGGTTATTACAGGGGACCCTTCACAAGTAGACTTGCCAAAAGGGGTAAAATCAGGGCTATCTATAGCTGCTAATATTTTATCTGGTGTATCAGGTCTGTCATTTATTACATTAGAACAAACGGACGTTGTGAGACATCCATTGGTGCAACTTATTATTGAGGCATATGATAAAATGGAATGATCCTATTTGTCAGGATCATTTCTTTTTGTATGATAAGGTTGGCGAACGTCATATTTTTTACTATCATGAAAGATAAGGAAAATAAACTATAGGTACTAGTGTATAAAATGTTGCCTCAAAGTATCGTTTGGTAGAAGAAATGAAAGCTATAAATAGTTTCACTTTATTTCTGGAGAGGAGAAGGTATTGAAATCATGTCAAGATCTCAAGAAATTTCTAAGTGGTTTCGTAATTTACAACATTCGAAAAAACTAAGTTGGATTTCTTACGTTGTATTAGGAGCAGTGCTGTTTTTTGCGCTTATGAATAATGTAAAACCAGAGCAATTAGATGTTAATATGTATTCTATTGCGAAAAAGACAATCCATTCTCCTATAAAAATTGAAGATAAAGTTACAACGGATAAAAAGAAAAAAGAAGCCGCTACAAAAGTTGAAGATCAATATACATATAAAAGTGAGTATAAACAAAACAAAGTTGATATTGTGAATGACGTCTTTGCTAAAGTGGATGAAGTGGTGCAAGAGATTAAAGCTGTTGGACCGGATGATCAAAAAAAGATGACTGATGCTGAGAAAGTGGAGAAGTTAAAAAAGAAACTACCCGCTGACTTAACGAAAGAATTATCTGATTCAAACTTACTAAGTTTGATTAATGCAGATTCGAGCCAATTAGTATTAGCGAAAGATGCTGCGGTCACAGCGATTAATAGTATCATGACTGAGCATATTAAAATGGACGAATTGAAAGATGCGAAAGAACGATATGTAAGTGAGATGAATAGTGTTAATGTTGATAATGGTTTAAAAGAGTCAATTAAGGCGCTAGGAAGATATGCAATTTCAGCAAACTATTTTTATGACCCGATCTTAACGAAAGAGAAGAGAAAAGCAGAGGAAGATTTAGTTCCACCTGTTTATATTCTTCAAGGACAAGTTCTTGTTAGAGAAGGTGAAACAATTTCAAGTGATGTGTATAATCAGTTGAAATTAGTTGGTTTGTTAGAAAAAGGGAACGGCTTTCAACCTTATGTTGGATTAGCGGTACTCATTGGTGTGTTACTATACTTTATGCATAAACAATTTGAATTATTTTTAAAGAGAAAAAGAGAAGATAGACCGTATGTTTTAGCGTATATTACAATTTTGTCTATCACAATCGTCTTAATGAAAATCATTAGTTTGTTTCAAAAACTTGAATACGCGGGGATTGCATATGTTGTCCCAGTTGCGATGGGAACAATACTTGTAAAACTAATGATTGGTGATCGATTTGTCTTTTTAACGAGTATGATTTTTTCTGTATGCGGAAGTATTATGTTTAATGAAGGAGTAACGAGTACATTAAATTATAGTGTAGGGATTTACGTATTGTTAAGTTCATTATCGGTTAGTATTTTCTTGCGAGAAAAAAATCGTCGTACAATGATTTTACAAGCTGGTATACTCGTTTCTGTATTAAATGTAGTCGTATTGGCGGCGCTCTTATTATTACGTAATGGGAATTTTTCGCCTCTTGAAATTGGTACGCAATTATTAATGGCTTCACTTTCAGGGATTATATCATCCGTTTTGGCTATGGGGATTTTACCATATTTAGAAAGTGGACTTGGAATCGTATCAAGCATGAAGCTTATGGAACTATCAAGTCCAAATCATCCGCTTTTACGCAGAATTTTGTTAGAAGCGCCAGGGACATATCATCATAGTGTAATGGTAGCGAATCTTTCTGAGGCTGCTTGTGAAGCAGTCGGGGCAAATGGTGTATTAGCGCGTGTAGGGGCATATTATCATGATGTAGGAAAAACAGTACAACCGCAATTTTTTATTGAAAACCAAATGGGAATTGAAAACCCGCATGATAAATTAGATCCTGTAACAAGTAAAGATATTATAATTGCTCACGTAACGGATGGAGTAAGAATGCTCGAAGAATATCATATTCCACAAGAAATTATTGATATCGCTGGGCAACATCACGGTACAACGTTACTGAAATATTTTTATTATAAAGCTATTAAAGAAGATAAAGAAAAATATACAGAAGAGATGTTCCGTTATCCAGGTTCAAAAGCAACTTCGAAAGAATCGGCAATTGTTGGTATTGCTGATAGTGTAGAAGCTGCGGTACGTTCTATGAATCACCCAACGCCAGAACAAATTAATAATTTGGTGCAAAGTATTATTAAAGATCGACTACAAGACGGTCAATTTAGTGAATGTGATTTGACGTTTAAGGAACTACAAATCGTTGGAAAAACGTTGTGTGAAACGTTAAATGGTATTTTCCATTCGCGTATTACATATCCGGAACTTCCGGAAGAAAAGGAGAAAGAATGAGTTTGTTAATTGATTTTATTGATGAAACAGAAGAAGTAAAAGAAGCGTATATGAGTTTAATTCGTGAAGTGTTAGAAAAAGCAGCTCAAATGGAAAATATCGAGGATGGTGCGGAGGTATCGGTGACATTTGTAGATAATGAGCGCATTAGAGAAATTAATCGTGATTACCGAGATAAAGATCAACCTACAGATGTAATATCCTTTGCGATGGAAGAAATGGGAGAAGGAGAAATGGAGATTGTTGGTGCAGAGATGCCGCGCATGTTAGGTGATCTTATTATCTCTATTCCAAGGGCGAAAGAGCAAGCTGAAGAGTACGGACATTCTTTTGATCGTGAACTTGGATTTTTGGCGTTACATGGCTTTTTACATTTACTTGGTTATGATCACATGACAGAAGAAGATGAAAAAGAAATGTTCGGAAGACAAAAAGAAATTTTAGAAGCTTTTGGATTAGGACGATGAAAAAAGGAAAACTTATAGATAGTTTTGGATATGCTATAGCTGGTATATTCTTTTGTTTTCGTCATGAACGAAATATGAAAATCCATTATTTAGCCGCAGTCATTGTTATATGCTGCGGCTTTTATTTCCATATTACGAGAACAGAGTGGATGATATTACTTATTGTAATAGGTAGTGTAATGAGTTTAGAAATGGTAAATACGGCTGTGGAAAAAACAGTAGATTTAGCGACTGCCGATATTCATCCATTTGCAAAAATTGCAAAGGATGTTGCGGCAGGAGCGGTTTTATTGTTTGCAATTATAGCTGTTATAATTGGTGCTATTATCTTTTTACCGTATATGGTATAGTTGCATTCCGAAGCTTTTATTAAGCTTTGGAAGTGCCGTAAGGGGCTTTAATGAGAGAGTGTACCTCTTCATAGCTGTGAACAGGAAGGATGCGGGAATATGAATAGTAAACAATTAATTCTAGAAGCAATCGAAGCGCGTAAACAAGCGTACGTACCATATTCTAAATTTCAAGTAGGTGCAGCACTATTAACGCGCGATGGAAAAGTATATCGTGGATGTAATGTTGAGAATGCATCATATGGCTTATGTAATTGTGCTGAAAGAACAGCTTTATTTAAGGCGGTTTCTGAAGGAGATAAAGAATTTGTAGCCATTGCGGTTGTAGCAGATACAAAGCGCCCAGTACCTCCTTGTGGAGCATGTCGACAAGTTATGGTAGAATTATGTAAACAGGATACGAAAGTATACTTATCAAATTTACATGGTGACGTTCAGGAGACGACAGTCGGAGAATTGTTACCAGGAGCATTTTTAGCGGAGGATTTACATGAATAGAAAAGGTTATAAATCAGGTTTTGTCTCTATTATTGGCAGACCGAATGTTGGGAAATCTACATTTTTAAATCGTATTATCGGCCAGAAAATTGCTATTATGAGTGATAAGCCACAAACGACTCGTAATAAAATTCAAGGTGTATATACAGAAAATGATGCACAAGTTATTTTCATTGATACACCAGGAATACATAAACCTAAACATAAACTAGGCGACTTCATGGTGAAGATGGCGCAAACGACATTAAAAGAAGTTGATATCGTTCTGTTTATGGTTAATGCTGTCGAAGGCTTTGGTCGTGGTGAAGAATTCATCATCGAGAAGTTAAAAGAAACGAAACAACCAGTATTTTTAGTTATTAATAAAATTGACCAACTTCATCCAGAGCAATTACTAGAGTTAATTGATCAATATCGTAAACTACATGAGTTTGCAGAAATTGTACCAATTTCTGCGTTAGACGGTAATAATGTGGACGCTTTAATTGGAACAATTAAAAAGTATTTACCAGAAGGACCACAATACTATCCAGATAATCAAGTAACGGATCATCCGGAGAGATTTATTATTGCAGAGCTTATTCGTGAGAAAGTACTACATTTAACACGTGAAGAAGTGCCGCATTCTGTGGCTGTTGTTATCGATGCGATTCAAAAGCGTGAGGGCGGGGCAGTTTATATAAATGCAACGATTGTTGTTGAACGTGCATCACAAAAAGGAATCATCATCGGAAAACAAGGGAAAATGTTAAAAGAAGTTGGTAAGCGAGCTCGTTTTGATATTGAAGCGCTACTTGGTTCTAAAGTATTTTTAGAAGTATGGGTAAAAGTGCAAAAAGATTGGCGTAATAAAATGTCTCAGCTTCGTGACCTAGGTTTCCGCGAGGATGAGTACTAAAATAGAGTCAAGCTGTAATCAGTGGATGGTTGGTTCATCCACTGATTATTGGTTTTTATGAACTTTGATAAATTAGGAAAAATTTTTCTCACATGAAAATGGACAAAATGGGTCAATTTAATAACAACAAAGGAAATTGGTTTATAGGCTACGCTTATTGAGAAAGGTGGATTCTTATGCTAGATTTTACCTGGAAGTTTTTCTCCAAAACAGGAAGCATTGAAACGTACTTGCTTTTGAAAGAAATGGAAAAAGACGTAAACGATGAGATGGATCAACATGAAGAGGAGCTAGCGCATCTAGACTCTCCAATTTCTTGACCCGTTTTGTTCAAACCTTGGATGGTGACGAACATGTTTCAAAAAGTTGAGGGCATCGTTATCCGTACGACAGATTACGGAGAAACGAACAAGATTGTTACAATATTCTCAAGAGAACTTGGTAAGGTAAGTGCAATGGCAAGAGGGGCAAAAAAACCGAAAAGCCGATTAGCATCTGTGTCGCAATTAATGACACATGGCCAGTTTCTTATTCAAATGGGATCTGGGCTTGGAACATTGCAACAAGGCGAGATTATTTCAACTATGAAAGAAATTCGCGAGGATATATTTTTAACTGCTTATGCATCATTTATTGTTGAATTAACTGATAAAGCAACAGAAGATAAAAAACATAATCCGTATTTATTTGAAATGTTATATCAAACGTTGCATTATATGTGTGAGGGTGTTGATCCAGAAGTATTATCATTAATTTATCAAACGAAAATGCTTCCGGTATTAGGGATGCGCCCGTACTTTGATACATGTGCGATTTGTCATCAAGAAACAGACTTTGTCGCCTTCTCCGTTAGGGAAGGCGGTTTTCTGTGCTCACGTCATGCGGAGCAAGACCCGTATCGTATACCGGTAGGAGAAGCTGTTCATAAATTATTACGTCTTTTCTTCCATTTCGATTTACATAGGCTCGGAAATGTATCGGTAAAGGATAGCACAAAAAAACAAATGCGTTTAGTATTGAATACATATTATGATGAATATTGCGGAATTTATTTGAAATCAAGACGTTTTTTAGAACAACTTGATAAGTTTCAAATATAATTTTGGGCCGTATACGGTCCTTTTTACATACTTTCTTTTTCGAATAGCATATTTAGTATATAATATTTAAGAGATAGTATAACTTTTTTCGTTGTGCATTAAAGGTGGTGATTATCATAGAGCTGAATAAACGGCAAGAACATATAATTCAGATTGTAAAAGATCACGGTCCTATTACAGGGGAATCAATTGCAGCGCAATTGGGTCTAACACGTGCGACGCTAAGACCAGACTTAGCAATTTTAACGATGGCTGGTTATTTAGAAGCACGTCCACGCGTAGGTTATTTTTATACGGGTAAAACTGGGGGGCAGTTATTATCTGAAGCTGTTAAGAAAATTAAAGTACAAGATTATCAATCTAGACCGGTTGTAATTGATAAAAATGTTTCCGTATACGATGCAATTTGTACGATGTTTTTAGAGGACGTTGGTACATTGTTCGTTGTAGATCAGATGACTCTATTAGTTGGTGTTGTGTCTCGTAAAGATTTATTAAGAGCGAGCTTAGGAAAGCAGGATTTAACCTCTCTTCCGGTTAATATTATCATGACAAGGATGCCAAACATTGCGATGTGTCGTAGAGAGGATTCTTTATATGATATTGCGATGGAATTAATAGAAAGACAGATTGATGCAATGCCAGTTGTAAAAGATACGAAACAAGGTTTAGAAGTGATTGGGCGAATTACAAAAACAAATATTACACGTGCGTTTGTAAATTTAGTAAATAACGAATAAGTGTAATTTGTTTAAAGTGAGGTAATGTAATGGATAATAAAATCGTATATGTCGTATCTGACTCTGTAGGGGAAACGGCTGATTTGGTTGTTCGAGCAGCAATGGGGCAATTCCCGTTTGCTCCTGATATTAGACGTGTACCGTATGTAGAAGATACAGGGACATTAAAAGAAGTGATTTCGATTGCTAAGAGTAATCAAGCACTTATATGTTTTACGTTAGTTAAGCCTGATATGCGCAAATATTTAGTAACAGAGGCTGCAAAAGAAGGGGTAGAGGCATACGATATTATCGGCCCTCTTATTGATCAAATTGAAGAAATTACGGGGCAAGTGCCGAGATATGAGCCAGGCGTTGTCCGTAGGTTAGATGAAGAATACTTTAAAAAGATTGAAGCGATTGAGTTTGCTGTGAAGTATGATGACGGCAGAGATGCACGAGGTATTTTAAAAGCGGATATCGTGTTGATTGGTGTTTCGCGTACATCAAAAACACCACTTTCTCAATATTTAGCTCATAATAAACGCTTGAAAGTTGCGAATGTACCACTCGTGCCAGAAGTTGACCCACCTGAAGAACTATATCAAGTGGCAAAAGAAAAATGTTTCGGTTTGAAAATTACGCCAGATAAGTTAAATCATATTCGAAAAGAACGATTAAAATCACTTGGATTAAGTGATGGAGCAACATATGCAAATATTAATCGTATTCAAGAAGAAATTGATCACTTTGAGGAAGTAATTAGTAAAATAAATTGTCAAGTAATCGATGTATCGAATAAAGCAATTGAAGAAACAGCAAATATTATTGTGAATGCAGTGCAAAACCAAAAAATGTTTTAGCACATTTACCAAAGGTGAATGTGCTTTTTTCGCTCGTGTGAAATATGGTACCTATGGATTTTGTAATAGATTGTAGTGTAATGGTTATACTTATACTCCTTTGTCTTTTAGTATATTCAAGGTGTGAGTTTGTCATCCTGAAATGTAAGATGAAAAAATAAAGGGATATGTAGC
>NZ_JBNLYE010000017.1:0-40779 GCF_050172095.1 Bacillus sp. GMs2/2 | reverse complement strand
TAAAAGAGCTCAAGTATCAATAAATAAATTTATATGTATGCGATGATAAAGAAGAGTACATATTGAGGCAATTTCAGAGAGCTTGTGGTTGGTGTGAACAAGTAATTGTACAGTATGGAATGGGCTTTTGAGCACCAAACCGAACCGAAAGTAGTAGGCTTTGGCGTTATATCCTAACGTTATTATGGATTAGAGAGATTTCACAGTAGTGAAATAATTAGGGTGGTACCGCGGTCCATTCGTCCCTATAGTTTTTGGGATGAATGGGCTTTTTTGTTTGCCTTCTCTTCCCCCCATCACGCATTCAATTTTAGGAGGAATTACTTATGTCAGTTATCTTTTCTGGTATTCAGCCAAGTGGAACGATTACACTTGGAAACTATTTAGGCGCCATGAAGCAGTTTACAGAGCTTCAAAATGAACACGACTGTTATTTCTGTATTGTAAACCAACATGCGATTACAGTACCTCAAGATCCCGTCGGACTTCGTAAAAACATCCGCAGTCTTGCTGCACTTTATGTAGCATGCGGCATCGATCCTGAAAAAGCTACTTTATTTGTACAATCAGAAGTACCAGCACACGCTCAATTAGGATGGATCATGCAATCTGTTGCTTACGTTGGAGAATTAGAACGTATGACGCAATATAAAGATAAAGCTTCGGGTAGAGATTCAGTTCCAGCTGGATTACTTACGTATCCACCATTAATGGCTGCTGATATTTTACTTTACAACACTGAAATCGTACCAGTTGGTGATGACCAAAAGCAACATATGGAATTAACACGCGACCTAGCAGAGCGTTTCAACAAACGCTTCCGTGAAGTGTTCACAATTCCTGAAATTCGTATTCCAAAAGTAGGCGCTCGCGTTATGTCATTAACAGAACCTACGAAGAAAATGAGTAAATCTGATCCGAATCCAAAATCAATGATCAGTATGCTTGATGAACCAAAAACAATTGAAAAGAAAATTAAGAGTGCTGTTACTGACTCTGAAGGTATTGTGAAATTTGATAAAGAAAACAAACCTGGTATCTCTAACTTATTAACAATCTACTCTTCATTCTCTGGAAAAACAGTTGAAGAAATTGAAGCAATGTACGAAGGAAAAGGATACGGCGACTTCAAAGGCGACCTAGCGCAAGTAGTCGTAGAAGCAATTCGTCCAATCCAAGACAAATATAACGAACTAATCAACTCACCAGAACTAGACGAAATTCTAGACAAAGGTGCAGAAAAAGCAAACCGCGTTGCATTCAAACAACTACGCAAAGTAGAAAACGCAATGGGACTAAGCAGAAAACGTAGGTAACATATAAAGCGGAGGCGACTGCTTAGCCCTGACGGCTAAGGTTCTTTCCCACAGAAGGTGCTTTTTACCTTCTCGTGGGGAAGGTTCTTAGACGCGAAGGGCTAGGAGCCGGAGCTGGATTTCTACATAAAGCGGAAGCAGCTCGTTTAGAATGTGAGGGGGATGGAGCTCCTGACGTAGAGGCGCTTTTTGCCTCGCAGGAAGGCGCGAAGCCACCGAACATTCTTGCCGCTGGAGCTGGATTACTACAAAATTAAAAAACCGCCAATTGGCGGTTTTTTAATTTACCTTTTGCTCATTTTCCATTTCCCATAACTTTTCAAAAAATGGCTGTCCTTTTACGAGACGCTCGCATAATTGTTCGTGCTTATCAGACCAGCCAGCTTTCGCTTCATCATACAGCTTAGCCCAAATATCTTCAAATTCCATATGTTGAACCATTCCATATGCTGATGGATCCCACTCTGTGAACCAATAGCGAATTTCTGCTGTATTTTTCGTTGTATGTAATTGATCTAACGCCATAAATAATAATTGTTTTAGCTGTCTTTCTTTACGAGTCAAGCCATTCATAATGAAAGGCGATGGTGATAAAATGTGATGTTCTTTTTCTGTTTCTTCTACTTGGAACTCATACTTTTCTGCTTGTACGTTTTCTACCATCTCATATACCATCTGCTCTTGGCGTGGTATAAGTCTGCTTTTGCGAATTGGTACATTGTAGCCAATTGTGTCAATCGCAATAATTCCTTTTCCATCTGTAACAACAAAGCAATACTCTTGCTGCAAACGTTCATGATTTTTACGAATATAAGCCTTATGATGTACGTCTTCCAGCATTTTTTGCGGAAGCTCTAACAATTCGTTCTCGATGTAATGATATAATGTGGCATCTACTTTTAATAATGGCACTTGATCTAATAGCTCAATCGTATCATCTTTCCGCCATTCGTAAAAATGACAAACGTTATACCCATTTTCTTCACCTTCAAACCAATTTACCCATACATCATGTAGATATAACATTCACTACCCCTCACTTCACTACTGTTTGTACCAATCATTATGTTCATTTTTGCTTAACTTTATTCCACTTGAGGAAATATATTCTAATTATTATTTTTTCTTCTATTAATACTAAAAAAACAGGAAATAGAAATCCTGTTTTTTTATATATGAAATGTACTTGCTTTATTCAATATTTCTTTTGCATCTATAGATAATAAAGAAAGTGTATCTTCTCCTTCCAAAGTTACACAATCTTTGACAATATGAAATCCAAGCGCATAGCCAAGCATCTTCGGATAAGAGTGAAAGCCATTTAATAAGATGTCATGTTCCCTTGTTCCTCGTTTTATACTTATTCTTTCATGTACAATATTTTTCCAATAATAAATAGCCTCTTCCTTTGAAAGATACGCCGTCCACGGTGCATTGTTTTTTTCTGTATACCTTTCTGTTACTGCTTGTTCAGCTAGCCCTTCCATAATCATCGTATCAAGTAATGTATATTCTGTTTCTTTCGTCTCAATTTGATGTAACCTGCATATGTGATGATATTCATGCGCTAATAACACTTTTAATTCTTCTACCGAATTCCGTCCACATACGAATAAGAAAATAACATGACGCATAGATAATCCAGCCCTACCGTTATACTCTTCTTGTACAGTTCGATTATAGGAATCTGATAATAAAATAAAGACAGGGACATCTGGACCTTTTAACCAGTTTTTCAGCTTATCATACTCCAGGCTCAATTCTTTCCAAATTTCCTTTTCCTCTAATTCTTTAATTTCCTTTTCTCCGCGCATGATCGGGCGATACATCCCTTTTGAAATTAAAAAGCGATACAACCTTTCTTTTGGCAACGGAATATACTTCGTAAATTTCTCACAAAGTTTTTCTGGCCGCCCATAATATAAATGTAGCCATTCAGCTGTTTCAACAATCCCCATCTTTATCCCTCCTTTTTCTTATGTATATGCTACAGGAGAAAAAGGCGTAAAAATAAATAAGGAGTTTTTTCGCAATATATTGCGAAAAAACTCCTTATTTTATCTATTATTTATACGATTTAAATACTAATACTGCGTTATGACCACCGAATCCTAATGAATTACTTAACACCGCGTTTACTTCTTGGTGTCTCGCTTGATTCGGTACGTAATCTAAGTCACATTCTGGATCTGGTGTCTCATAGTTAATTGTTGGCGGAATTACTCCGTCTGTAATTGATTTAATAGAGAAAATCGCTTCAACAGCACCAGCTGCTCCTAATAAGTGACCTGTCATTGATTTCGTTGAGCTAATCGCTACTTTATACGCGTGCTCACCGAAAGTTTCTTTAATTGCCATCGTTTCATATTTTTCATTCGCATCCGTACTTGTACCATGCGCATTAATGTAATCAATATCTTCTGGCTGTAGGCCTGCATCAGCTAAAGCTTGACGCATTGCACGCACTCCGCCTTCACCACCAGGAGCAGGCATTGTAATATGGAATGCATCACCAGTTGCACCATAACCAGCAATTTCCGCGTAAATGTGAGCACCACGCGCTAATGCGTGCTCTAATTCTTCAAGAATTAGAATACCTGAGCCTTCACCCATTACAAAACCGCTACGATTTTTATCAAATGGACGGCAAGCCGTTGCTGGGTCTTCATTAAATGTTAATGCTTTCGCTGAGCTAAATCCTGCGAATGCCATACTTGTTAGCGGTGCTTCTGCTCCGCCTGTAATCATTGCATCAGCATCACCACGCTGAATTGCTTTAAATGCATCACCAATTGAGTTTGCACCAGATGCACAAGCCGTTACAGAACAAGTGTTAATTCCTTTTGCTCCTGTTGCGATTGATACTTGACCTGCTGCCATATCCGGAATCATCATTGGTACGAAGAATGGGCTCACGCGGCGTGGGCCTTTCTCAGTAAAAATCTTAAATTGTTCTTCGTATGTTTCCATACCGCCAATACCTGATCCAATCCATACACCAATTCGAGGTCCGTTTTCTTCTGTAATTTCAAGCTTTGCATCTGCAACTGCCATTTTCGCTGCTGCTACTGCATATTGTGTAAAGCGGTCCATACGGCGCGCTTCTTTTTTATCAATATATTTCTCGACTTCAAAGTCGTTAATTTCTGCTGCTACTTTTGCTGGAAATAGTTCCGGATCAATTCTTGTAAGTCGTCCGATTCCAGATACACCCTTTTTAATGTTTTCCCATGCTGTTTCAACATCTGTTCCGACCGGTGTAACAGCTCCTAGTCCTGTAATTACGACCCTCTTTTTTTCCATACAAAATACACTCCTTTTTTCTCTCAGTCCTTATTTACCCCAACGAAGAGCGACTGCTCCCCATGTTAATCCGCCACCAAAACCAACAAGTATAATTAAATCACCATCTTGAATACGTCCATTTTGCAATTCCTCTACCATTGCAATCGGAATTGAAGAAGCCGATGTATTACCAAACTTTTCAATTGTCATACTCATTTTTTCTTGTGGCAAATTTAATCTCTCTCTTGCAGATTCCATAATACGAATATTCGCTTGATGCGGTACTAAGAAATCCACATCCTCTTTTGTAAGACCAGCCTTATCCAGCACGCGAAGACAAGATTCACCAAGTTGACGAACGGCAAATTTAAAGACTTCTCTGCCATTCATCATAACATACTCGTCTTGATATAGATGCTTACCGCCGCTTCCGTCTGCTCCTAATTCGAAAGATAGAACGCCTCTTCCTTCTGAAACTGCTCCCATTACGATAGCACCGGCTCCGTCTCCAAATAATACCGCTGTATTTCGATCATTCCAGTCTACAATTTTAGATAGCTTATCACTACCAACTACTAATACGTTTTTATAAGTCCCCGTTTGAATAAATTGCTGCGCTGTAATCATTCCGTACATAAAACCAGCGCATGCTGCACCTACATCCATTGCAGCTGCATGTTTCGCTCCAATCGCTTCTTGAATGACACAAGCTACTGCTGGAAACGCACGATCTGGTGTTACTGTCGCCACTAAAATAAGATCGATATCTTCTCCGCTAACCCCTGCATCTTCAAGTGCTTTTTTTGCAGCCTCTACGGCCATATATGAAGTATCTATTGTATCATCGGCAATGCGTCTTTCTGCAATTCCCGTTCTCGTACGAATCCATTCATCGGATGTATCCATTATTTTTTCTAAATCGTGATTTGTGACTACTTTTTCTGGCACATATCTTCCGATCCCTAAAATGCCCACGTTCACATCGCAGCCCTCCGTTTTATATCAATTATTATGACTTGGTACTAATTTTAAAACATAAATGTATTTTTGTCTAGAATATATTTCGCATAAAACAGAAAGCTAACGCATTATCCACTTTATTTTTCATTAAAAGAAACAGAAACATACCTCTCAAATATAAAAAGACTCAAACCGCTTCTGTTCACGGTTCGAGCCTCTCTTCCATCTAAAAAGATGCTTTTTATTCTTTATCTGCTTTTCTTCTAAACTAGAGAGTTCTCCTCACTACCTTTCCTTTATCCTCTTCATATCTCCGTTTTTCCCCCAGGCGAGAATAAAAAAGGCCCTGACCGCTTCCATCCACGGTTCGGGCCTCTCTTCCATCTTAAAAAGATGCTTTTTATTCTTTATCTGCTTTCCTTCTAAACTAGAGAGTTCTCCTCACTACTTTTCCTTTATCCTCTTCATATCTCTGGTTTTCCCCCAGGCGAGAATAAAAAAGGCCCTGACCGCTTCTATCCACGGTTCGGGCCTCTCTTCCACCTTAAAAAGATGCTTTTTATTCTTTATCTGCTTTCCCGAGCTCATAAGCCTCGTTCATAACTTTCATTAACAACTCTAACACCGGCTGTGCCTTCTCCATATCAAGTGCAATTCCATTATCATCTAAAATTGCCTTTGCTTCCGGTAAATGCTTCATTGCGATTTGTAAAAACTGCATGCTTTTTTCGTTCATATTATACTCTTCCTCTCCATTAAAACTTTCACATACAATAGTGTAACACGCGTACTACCCTTCGTATAACTCTTTATATTTTTTCATGTGTGCCAGTTGCTTATTTAAACCGTATTCTAACGGAGTATTTCTTTTTATCGAAATTACTTCGATAGCCTCATCTCTTACTTCGCTATTATTTTTATTTACTTTATCATCCGCGCGTAAAAGATTCATACCTTTTTCCCATAATGACTGTTTACCACTAAGTAAATTGTATATACCAAGATGCGCCCCGTTCGTTCCATGTTCCCATAAGTATTCACATACATCTTCAACGTAAAGTAAATCATTCCCCTTTTCCTCAATCGTACAACGGCACTCTTTTTCAACTAATTCTGATAAAATAAGCTGATGAAACATCATAAAGGACGGTTGCCACGGTCCATATAATGTTGGAACTCGAAATACACTATATTGTAAATTCCCTTTTTTCAATCCTTCTTCTACTTTCAAAAATAGGCGCTTATTTTCGGATTCATCTGTACTTCCTACTTCAATAGAAGAAATTAAATTTAACTTCACTTTTTGTTCTTCACACATTCTTATAATTCGCTTTAAATATTGTAATATGACTCTTTCATTACGAAATCCACTTTGCTGATTTGGCTCATATAAGCAAAAGTAAACAGTATCGAATCTCTCTTCCTCAACCGATCTCCATCCATCTTCATCTCTTATCGAATAATACGTAAATAACGCATTTCGCCCAATTAATAATAACTTCTCTTCATTAATTTTGGTCATACTATCGAATTCATCAAAATCAAGACCATAGACTTCCACTTCTTCTGCAATCATTTTATTTACAAGGTGATAACCTACAAACGTAAGTGCACCTATTATCAGCACGCGTTCCATACCACCAACCCTTTCCCTCTGAAACAAATAGCTCCTCATTTATGTATATGGGAGCTTCATAATTCTTCTTCATATTTTTTAAAGAAATCGGTCGTTTGCCTAACCATTTTATATTTCACATCTTGCAGATGGAACAAGACAGAAGTATCACATTGATTTAGTTGCCTCATTTTCTCATATCTACGCAACTGCTGTTTTCTTCCTCTTTTTTCTTGTGTTGATACGAAAATTTTAACAGGTACACAAGATGGAAGAAGCGTAAATGATTTCTTATTTATTTTTAATTCTAATTCTTCTTCTTTGGCATCATACGCCAAACTTAATTCCTTCACCAGTCTCTTGTAAAAAAACTTATGCTCTTTCTCAAACTCCACATATTCTGGTAAATCTAAACACGGATTTAACATAATGACAGAGCGTATACACTCAGGATATTTGTTCATCATTTCAAGTGCTACAAGTGCTCCCATACCATCTGCCATAATGTGCATTTTCGCATTCAATGTCTCTTTTCTCAACACAACGTCATATAAACGTTTTGCTAGACGAACAGATTGGTCGTTTCCCCAATGTCTTCCGTATAAATTAGAAGAAAAGACAGTGTAGCCTTGCTCAATAAGGCCATGTAAAAAATAAGATCTACCCGCATGCTGTGTCCATAAACTTGTACCATTCTCAATAAAGTAGTTGTAATCACCAAGAAGCATTACAGAAAATCCATTTGGCTTCTCCGGTAAATAAATGACACATGGTTCTTTTTCTAAGTAAAAAAAACGTTCCGTAATACTCATTTTTCCCCCGCCTTATTTTCTAAACATATAAAACCACTCTTTTATAATGTATGAACGGAATGCAAATTTGCGTTGAAAAATCTACAAATATTTTTCTATATTCTTTTTTCAATTGTGTTACAATAAGGACAGATTGAACGAATAGAGGTGTAAAATATGCGTTTCATTTGGGCATTAATTTGGTCGTTCTTACTTGTACATATGATGAGCTATGTAATCGGCTCTATGACTGGCGGTACATACGACTTTAACCAAGCGTCTATTTTCTCAGTTGTTCTTGCTGTGTTAGTACTAGCAATTTCAGCTGCAATTCCAAACGAGCCAGTAGAACAACACTAAAAAAAGAGTCCGGATTTTATCCGAACTCTTTTTTATTTTTATTTCACATGAACGACTAATTCGTTATTTTCTACATCAACAACTACGTGACTATTGTCAGTAATTGTTCCTGCAATTAATTCTCGTGCTAATTTCGTTTCCACTTGACGCTGTACGTATCGTTTTAATGGACGAGCTCCGTACATTGGGTCGAAACCAGCTTCTACAACAAATTCTTTTGCTGCATCTGCTAATTCTACTGTAATGTGACGGTCAGCTAGACGACCTTGTAGTTCTTTTACAATTTTATCAACAATGCCTTTAATTTCATTCGTTGTAAGAGGTTTGAATAAAATAATTTCATCAACACGGTTTAAAAATTCAGGGCGGAAATGTCCTCTTAATTGCCCCATTACAAGGTCTCTTGATTCCTCTTTAATCGAACCATCTTCTTCTAATCCATCTAGTAAATGAGCAGATCCGATATTTGAAGTCATAATAATAACTGTATTTTTAAAATCCACTGTACGACCTTGCGAATCTGTAATGCGTCCATCATCTAACATTTGTAATAAAATGTTGAATACTTCTGGATGTGCTTTTTCAATTTCATCTAATAAAACAACGGAATATGGTTTACGTCTTACCGCTTCTGTTAATTGACCGCCTTCCTCATATCCTACATATCCAGGAGGTGCACCAATTAAGCGTGACACTGCGTGTTTCTCCATATACTCAGACATGTCAATGCGAATCATTTGCTCTTCACTATCAAATAAAGACTGGGCTAACGTTTTTGCAAGTTCTGTTTTACCAACACCTGTTGGTCCTAAGAAGATGAAAGAACCAATCGGGCGGTTCGGATCTTTAATACCAGCGCGAGCACGAAGAACTGCGTCTGACACTAGGCTTACTGCTTCCTCTTGTCCGATAACACGCTCTGATAAGATTTGCTCTAAGCGTAATAATTTCTCGCGTTCACCTTCCACGAGTTTCGCAACAGGAATACCAGTCCAGCGTGAAACAATATCTGCAATTTCTTCTTCACTTACTTCCTCACGTAATAAACGATTTTCTTGTTTATTATGCGCGCCCATTTCTTCCGCTTCTTTTAACTCTTTTTCAATTGCTGGAATTTTCCCGTGACGAAGTTCGGCTGCTTTATTTAAATCGTAATTGCCTTCTGCTTCTTCTAATTCACGACGCAGACGTTCTAAATGTTCACGTAAGTCACGAACTTTGTGAATGTCTTCTTTTTCTTTCTCCCACTTTGCTCTCATACCACTTGCAACTTCTTTTAAATCCGATAATTCATGTTGCAATGTTTTTAGACGTTCTTGGCTACCACGATCCGTTTCTTTTCCAAGAGCCGCTTCTTCAATTTCCAGCTGCATAATGCGGCGCGTTACTTCATCTAATTCTGTCGGCATAGAATCAATTTCTGTACGAATTGTTGCACATGCTTCGTCAACAAGGTCAATTGCTTTATCAGGTAAGAAGCGATCTGAAATATATCGATCTGATAAAACTGACGCTGCTACAATCGCACGGTCATGAATATTTACACCGTGATAAATTTCAAAGCGTTCTTTTAATCCACGTAAAATTGAGATTGTATCTTCAACAGTTGGTTCTTCTGCTAATACTTGTTGGAAACGTCTTTCTAGCGCTGGATCTTTCTCAATATATTTGCGATATTCATCGAGCGTCGTCGCCCCGATACAATGCAGTTCACCACGCGCAAGCATCGGTTTTAACATATTTCCTGCATCCATCGCACCTTCAGTTTTACCAGCTCCAACTATTGTATGAAGTTCATCAATGAATAATAAAATGCGGCCTTCACTCTTTTTAATTTCATTTAATACAGCTTGCAGACGCTCTTCGAACTCACCACGGAATTTCGCACCTGCTACGAGCGCACTCATATCTAACGCAAAAATCGTTCTATCTTTCAATCCTTCAGGTACATCTTTTTTCACAATACGCTGTGCTAGCCCTTCAACGATTGCTGTTTTACCAACACCTGGCTCCCCAATTAAAACAGGATTGTTTTTCGTTTTACGTGAAAGAATACGGATTACACGTCGTATTTCACTATCACGGCCGATTACAGGATCGATTTTCCCTGCTCTCACTTCCGCCACTAAATCACGGCCATATTTTTCTAACGCTTCATAAGTTGCTTCTGGATTTTGACTCGTCACTCTTTGATTCCCCCGAACTGTCATTAAAGACTGTAATAAGTTATCTTTCGTAATATGCAATCTTGTAAATAATTGATTTATATCGCCTTTTTCTTCAGAAAAAGCAAGCAACACATGTTCTACTGAAATGTAATCATCCTGCAGTTTTTCTGCTTCTTTCCCTGCTCTTACAAGCAGTTGTTGCAGAGCGCTCGTTACATACAATTTTCCAACTTCTGCACCGCTCCCCGTTACAGAAGGTTTCTTTTTAATTAAACTTTCAGCACCTTGCTTTAATGCTTCTATATCAACATTCATTTTTTGAAATATACGTACTGCTAATCCATCTTGCTCTTCTAATAATGCAAGTAATAGATGAACAGTATCCACCTCTTGGTGATGATGAGATACCGCTAAAGATTGGGCACTCATAATCGCCTCTTGTGTTTTTGTTGTCATTTGATTTAAGTCCATCTTTACAGCCCTCCAAAAGTTTGACTTTCTTTGACCTTTGATTTGATTATACGCCAACTGACTTTTTTATACAATAATTTTGCCTATGTATTTTCAAACTTATTATTTGAAAAAGAAAAAGAGAGCATTCATTATACTGCTAAAAAATACGGTAAATGAAATTACAATGTGTAACGACAAAAAAGCCGCAATAATGATTGCGGCTTCTGTTACGGTTTTCTTTTATATGTCCACTGGCGGTTATGATTCGTGTTATCCGGAAACTTTTCACCGGCAGTTAATTTCACCATTTGCGGATCTTTCACCATACTTCCCGTTTCACCAATTTCTACGTAAATGCCATCATTCGGCGCTTTTTGTCCAGAACGAAACCTGCGATTTTGTCCCATCTTCATTCTCCTTCCATGACGTCTTGCCTCATTAGTATATCCATTTTAAAAGAAAGCTTTTCTGTCATGTTTAGGAAACAGTACTACATCTCATTCTTGTACATATATATGAATGACACAAGCGTAAGCAGGGATTTCTTTCCTACTTGTAGAAAAAAAAAGAAACCAACCTACTCTAGGCTAGTTTCAAAGGAGAGTCAAACATATACGAGAAGATTACATGTTCATTATATGCCTCATCACACGAGCAATGTAACCCTTTTCACAATTTGTACATAATGAAAGAAACATTGTTTGAACTTTCTAAAAAGATGTTGACTTTTCTTAATTTCCAACGATAAATAGTAGACACCACAGCACTTTGAGACGTAAGATGGATATATAGTGAAATTTCCATCTATGGTGATTCCACCGAGTCTAACCTCTTATTTCTGCATATTAAAAACGGAAATACAGATAGATACAAAAAAATTATTATAAGAGGTGAAATTATGAACAAACAACATTTAATCGCATTAGACTTAGACGGCACTTTATTAACAGACAACAAAATAATTTCCACTCGAACGAAACATACAATTGCAAAAGCAAAGGAACAGGGACATATTGTTGTTATTTCAACAGGACGTCCATTCCGTGCTAGTTATGATTACTATAAAGAACTTGATCTTAACACACCTATCGTAAACTTTAACGGCGCTTACGTACATCATCCTCTTGATTCAAACTGGGGAACACATCACTCTCCTCTTGAGCTAGCAACAGCGCAAGAAATTGTCCGAGCTTGCTTTGATTTTGGCGTAAAAAATATATACGCGGAAGTAATGGACGATGTGTATGTTCGTGAAATTGATGAAGATAAAAAACATATTTTCGAATTCGGCTCTCCTAAGATTTTTACCGGAGACTTATTAAATATTTTAAACGATCATCCAACTTGCTTATTAATTGACGCACATGACGAGCATTCTACTGCAATTCGTCAACATTTAACGGATATGCATGCGGAAGTAATCGACCATAGAAAATGGGGCGCACCTTGGCCGATTATTGAAATTGTGAAAAGCGGATTAAATAAAGCAGTTGGATTACAAAAAATTTCTAGTCATTACAACATTCCACAAGAGCGAATTATCGCTTTCGGTGATGAAGATAATGATTTTGAAATGATTGAATTTGCTGGTCACGGCATCGCAATGGGAAATGCCATCCCTGAATTAAAATCACTCGCAAACCATACGACGTTAACGAACGAAGAAGATGGTATTGCTTTATATTTAGAAGAGGTTCTTGGGTTGTAATCTAAAAATTCCCTACTTATAGTTTCCTGCCAAATGTCCATACTATAAGTAGACGCATGAGACATTGCGTCGATTGTTTTCAGCTAAATAAAGGGGGTTTTTCGAATGGGTAAAAAGAACAAATCAAAACGTTTTATCCAACAAGGAGCCGATGCTGTTATGAAGCATGATGCAAGATTCCCGTACAGAGGTACATTAGCTGAGGCAGAAAAAGCAAGAAGTAACTCTTCTTTTGGAGGGGTTTAAATGGGGAACTTACTATTCCAACAAGCTAGAGATGCTGTTGAAAATGCCGTATCTTGTTCAAGCGGTACTGAGCAACAAGATCTCGTGTATAGAGCAAAAAATGCTTTGCAATCCGCTTACGCAAACTCTTCAACTGCTGAAAAAGTTCAGCTCCGTGAAATGCAAGAGCAATTGCAAAACATTACGAATTTACATTAAAAAAGAGGACCAACTTTGGTCCTCTTTAATCTTTCCGAAACAATCCGAACACCCCAACTGTTTGCAGTATATTTGTAAATGCACCTGGGTCCACTTGTCTAATAATCCTCTCTAATTCGTATAACTCGTAACGGGTAATAACCATCATTAACATTTCTTTATTTTCATTCGTATAAGCACCTGTTGCTGGTATCGTTGTAATCCCTCTTACTAATCGCGAGTGAATCGCCTTTCTTACGTCTGCCCCATTCTTCGTAACAATTAATGCTGTAATCTTTACATGACGAGTATGAATTGCATCAATAATTCTCGTTGATACATATAAAGTCACTAACGTATATAACGCTTTTTCCCATCCATATACATAGCCAGCAGCGATAATGATAATTGCATTAAAAAAGAAAAAGTATGTACCGACAGGCTTATCTTTTATTTTTGATAAAATCATGGCGATAATATCTAATCCACCTGTAGAAGCACCCCACTTTAAAGCAATCCCTACTCCAATCGCCGAAATAATCCCGCCAAAAATCGCATTTAATATGATATCATTCGAAACCGCTCTAACAGGGATGACTTCTAGAAATAAAGTCATAAATATAACACAAAGAAAACTGAAAAAGGTGAAGGCCTTTCCAACCTTTTTCCACGCTAAAATAACGACAGGAATATTAAATAAGCTAAACAATACTCCCGTAGATATGTGAATCGATAAAAAATCACCTAATATTTGTGATAATAATTGAGACAATCCAGCAAAGCCGCTCGCATACACTTTTGCTGGCGTTAAAAATAAATTCATCCCAATCGCGTTTAATAAACCTGCGATGATTACAACGATTAACTTCTTTATAAGTTCAGTATAATTCAACTTCAAATCCATTTCGAATCCACCTTTACCCTTCATAAATGCACCGCTATACATAGTCTTTACGAAAAAGGAAATGATAAACGTACAACGTTTAGAAATGGAGTTGATACATATGCCACATACGAGTGATAACGACAAAAAAGCACGCGATAATAACGCAAAACGCACACAAAAAAATGAGCAAGAGCAAAAAAATATTCAGCAAGGTAAACGTGCATACTCTAAAAAGACCGATCACCTTTGATTCCATCGTACATCAACAATTATGTTGATGTACTTTTTTACATTTTAAAGGAAAAAAACATTAAAAATTCACTTCATGTTCACTTCTATATTCTACAATAGCGATAACATATTCGGATGAGGTGTTGGCATGAGAGGGAAACATATTTTCATTATTACTGCACTAATAAGTATATTGATGCTATCTGCTTGCGAACAAAAAAACGGCTCAGCTACAGTCGCTACAGCAACAGACTCGACCATTACAAAGGATAACTTCGAAAAACAATTGAAAGATCGTTACGGAAAAGACATGCTATACGAAATGATGGCACAAGACGTCATCACAAAAAAATATAAAGTACCTGATGAAGAGGTAAATAAAGAAGTAGAAAAAGTAAAAAAACAATATGGAGATCAATTCAAAAAAGTATTAGAAAATAATGGTTTAAAAGATGAAGAGGATTTTAAAAATCAAATTAAGTTCAAACTTGCTATGAATGAAGCGATTAAGAAAAGCATTACAGAGAAAGACGTAAAAGACCACTATAAGCCAGAAATTAAAGCGAGTCACATTTTAGTAAGTGACGAAAATGAAGCGAAAGAAATAAAGAGTAAACTAGATGCTGGTGCTTCATTTGAAGAATTAGCAAAACAAGAATCACAAGATCTACTATCAAAAGATAAAGGCGGAGACCTTGGATACTTCAATTCAGGTACAATGGCTCCTGAATTCGAAACGGCTGCCTACAAACTAAGTGTTGGACAAATTAGCAACCCCGTAAAATCATCAAACGGTTATCACGTTATTAAATTAACTGATAAAAAAGATTTAAAACCTTACGATGAAGTAAAAAACTCTATTCGCAAAAACTTAGAGGAAGAACGTACTGCTGATCCTGTATTCAGCAAAAAATTGTTACAAGAGGAATTAAAAAAGGCAAATATTAAAATAAATGATAGTGATTTGAAAGATACATTTACTCTTGTTTCTCCGCAAGTAAATTAAAAAAGCACACCCTTATCTTTTTAGATAAGGGTGTGCTTTTTAATCTTTCATCTTATTTCTTAAAGTACGTCCAACCTTCTTCTTGGTAAACCTTTTCTTCTTTCATCAACTTACCAAGTGCGCGCTTAAATGCAGCTTTACTCATGTTAAAGCGTTCTTTAATATCTTCTGGATGGCTCTTATCCCAAAACGGCATTGCTCCGCCTCGTTCTTCCATATATGCATAAATTACTGCAGCATCATCTTCCATTCCTTCTTCTTTACGAGGAAGAAGTGAAATGTTAATTGTACCGTCATCTTTTACGTCAATAATACGGCCCGTTACACGCTGACCGATGCGGACTTGTTCTTTTCTTTCTGTATGGTGTAGGAAAGCACGGAAATGCTCATCCGTTAGTATGAATGAACCAACTTGAAGTGAACGATATACACGTCCGTTTACGTTTTTATTACGCATAGATGGCGTTGCATCTACGATAATTTCTTGCATATCACTGTCTCTTGCCGGAAGAGCAATTAAACGATCACGATTCGTTAATTTTAACGTACAATATAATTCGTCGCCTACTTCTGGCCATACCGGCATATAAATCGGGAACTCATCAGCTGGAATTAGTATATCTTTTGACACACCAATATCAACAAACACACCTAAACTAGGAATAACTTCTACAACCTTTACCCAGTTCCAATCATAAGTTGTAATAATCGGTTCCTTCATTGTTGCTGAAATACGATTTTGGTGATCAAGGTATAAGAATACATCAATCGTATCGCCTTCTTCAATTTCTCCAGCCACTTCGTTTTTATGTAGGAAAATTTCTTCTTCTTCATTCCCAACCATATATCCGATTTCCGTTTCGCGTAAAACAGTTACCTGTTCAATCGATCCTATTTGCAAATACATATTTTTTAATTCCCTTCTATATATATAAAATTATCTTTTTTATCATTCCAAACAAAAGTTAATTATAACATGATTTTTCCTATATTTGTCCAACTGCCCAAAATTCACTATAATAAAATGAGGTTACATGAATATAAGTACGAAAACACTTAAGTCTAGACTCGTTTTCAGCTATACTTTAGTATGTACAGTACATAAAAAGATTAGAAATTTATTTGGAGGTGCTAACTATGGCAAAAGATAGTTCTTTTGACATCGTTTCGAAAGTAGAATTACCTGAAGTAACAAACGCAATTAATATCGCATTAAAAGAAATCCAAAACCGATATGACTTTAAAGGAAGTAAAAGTGATATTAAATTAGAAAAAGAAGTACTTGTTTTAACTTCTGATGACGAGTTTAAATTAGAGCAAGTAAAAGACGTTCTTATCTCTAAACTTGTAAAACGTAACGTTCCAATTAAGAACTTAGATTACGGAAAAGTTGAAGCTGCAACTGGCAACACTGTTCGCCAACGCGCAACACTTCAACAAGGTATCGATAAAGATAACGCGAAAAAAATTAACAACATCATTAAAGAAATGAAATTAAAAGTAAAAACACAAGTACAAGATGATCAAGTACGTGTTACAGCAAAAAGCCGTGATGACTTACAAGCAGTAATCGCAGCTGTTCGTAGCGCTGATTTACCAATCGACGTACAGTTCATTAACTACCGCTAAAAAGAAAACTCCTCTTAATTAGAGGAGTTTTCTTTTTTGTCTTGTAGAGACAATATTACGAGAACAAACTATAGAAAAAGGTATATGCGGTGAAAATCGCTAAGTGAACAGGGTCTAACCATACGCATACTTTACAAGTGACCGTATGATTAAACTAGGCCTTATTGTAGAATTTGTTTTATACATGTATTTAGCAGACCTTATTGAAAATAAGAAAAAGACACCTCAAGACGTTTCCCCCTTCGATTTGAATTACTTTTCTTAGTAACTACACCCTAGACCAAAGTCATCTTAAAAATTGCTATAACTCATAATTCCTCTCCTCGCCAAAACGTAACAATTTATGAGTATAAGAATATTTTCCAACCTTTAATGTAATGTAAAATTAATAAGTATTTTAAAAAATGTTAATTAAAAAAGAGTTAGAAGTGGTTATTTGAAGAAATTAATATTATGGTTTTTATTGGCCACATTCTCCCTAAATACTGTAGGATGTTCTAATAATACGAATACACTAACGGATAAGTCTAACTGTATCAACAAAGCTTGGTACAAAAAAAATATGTCATGTAATCATTTAAAAAACATTAAATAGTTAATGATAAAGGTCATAAAAAAAAGACACCTCAAAGTGCCTTCCTCCGACTTGAACCATCTTAATTTCAATCATATTTGGATGGAGTTAAAAAGAAGCATAAATTTTTAATAAAGATGCAACTATTGTTTATTTCAAAGGCCTTTCTCTATCCGTATGGACACAAAAACAGGTTAGGAAGAAGGCTTTTTCTCCCTAACCTGAAATCCCCCTCTCATTAGAGAAGTTTTCATTTTCGTATCGTTTCTCTTAAGAAATTTCATATCAACAGAATAACACTATTGCCCACCGAACAAACTTACAAATACAATAAGAAGACATGAACATAGAACGAGCAACTTCTCATCTACGTTTCCTTTTAACCGCAATTAAAAACGCAATAAATAATACATTTACACCAACGATTAAGGAGATAAATAACCAATTCACACCTGTTTCTCCGTTAACTTTATACACGTTTGATTCTTCACGCTTTAAAACGAGATAAAATTTCCCGTTTTCCTCTCTTATAATTTCATCCTGCAACAATCCTCTTAACTCTTGTTTTTCACCAATTGCACTTGCAGGTAAGGAGACTTTTTGTGTTTCTTTCGTATTATTAATTGCTACTAAAGTTACTTCATCTTTATATTTTCGTTTTAGTATGCTCATCCCGCTCTTATCATACAGAAGCTCAAACGTACCGCGTCGTAAAGACGGTCTCGCCTGCCTAAGTTCACCTAGTTTTGTTATGTGCTGCATAAATTTTTCGTCTGACTTAAAATCCATTAATCGTCTATTATCGGGTACACTTCCTCCATCTAATGCAATTTCAGTTCCGTAATAAAAATTCGGAATCCCAGGTGATGTTAACAAATAAGTAAGCGCCAGTTTTAAACGTGATGGCGGATAATACATATTTTCTTTTGCAATACGTGCATATCTTTTTGTTTCTTGATCATCTAAAAACGTAACAAAGTCCCCTTCTTTTTTACTCACATCGTATAACGATTTCACCGATACATCTGCTTTAGAAAACGATTCTACTATTTTTTCGTTGTATTCGCTATCCTCCTTTGTCATAATACGAAAATCTTTCTTTATCACTTGCATATCTTTTTGCGCGTTATCCCAAAAGGAACGCGGCTTTTTTTCACTATGTATAACATAACTTCCGTCTAAATCAACTTCTTTTATCCACCATTTCATTGCGTCAATTACCTGTCGTTCGTTTTCTCCAAGCGGAAATTGAAATACAACTTTCATTCCTTTTGCATGAGCTTCTTTTACAAGTTCTTTCACATCATTGTCTGTCCCGAAATGTTCATTTACCTTTTTAAAATTTCGCACGTCTAATCCATCGTACTTTCCACTTTCAAAAAGCGGCGAAAGCATAACGGTAGTAAAACCCATTTCTTTTATGTAATCCAACCTTTTTATAATTCCTCTTATATCCCCGCCTTGATACCCTTCTAAATTACCAACTTCTAATTGTTTGTCATTTTTCGGTTCTCCATTATTGAAGCGATCAATCATAATGGAGTATATAACTTCATCTTTCCACTCTCTTTTTTCGTCTGCAAAAGTATGTATTGGTACAAACAAAACAAAAGCTAAGCAAAAACAAATGAATAGTTTCCTAGTCCGTATTTTTCCCACACGCATCCCCCAAGTTTTTAATTGTAAGAATATTATACCAATTATCCGAGAGAAACGCATATGTCGATTTCAATCCTCACAAAATAATCTATGTTACATTTTCTAACATCATGTATATATTTTTCTGAATTTTTAGTTGATTTTTAGTTCCTTTTCGAATATGATATGAAACATAACAAAACGATGTTATTTTTTATAACATTATAGGAGGAGAGCTCATGAATATGGGAGATACAGTTTTTATGTTTGTGACGACAGTAATGGTCATGTTGATGACACCAGGATTGGCACTTTTTTATGGAGGTATGGTTCGCAGCAAAAATGTACTCAGTACAACGATGCATAGTTATAGTGCAATGGCTATCGTTTCGATTCAATGGATTGTTATCGGCTATTCTTTATCATTCGGACCAGATTGGCACGGGCTTATCGGTACACTTGATTGGTTCGGTCTAAACGGAGTTACCTACGCACCAAATCCAGACTACTCATCTACTATTCCTCACAATTTATTCATGATGTTTCAACTCATGTTCGCCATTTTAACTCCAGCTTTAATTTCAGGTGCATTTGCTGAAAGAATGCGATTTTCTGCCTTTCTTATTTTTATCCTTCTATGGACAACGATTGTTTACAATCCTGTCGCTCATTGGGTATGGGGCGTCGGCGGGTGGCTAAGGGAACTTGGTGCACTAGACTTCGCTGGCGGAAACGTCGTTCACATCACTTCCGGAGTTGCTGGTCTTGTATTAGCTATTTTCCTTGGAAAACGAAAAAACATAAATGGTTCTTCTCCTCACCATTTGCCATTTACAATGTTAGGAGCAGGTTTATTATGGTTTGGCTGGTTCGGTTTTAACGTCGGCAGCGCATTATCCTTAAACGACGTAGCTTTAACTGCATTTATTAATACAAATATAGCCGCCGCTGCCTCCGCTCTAACTTGGATGCTTTCTGAATGGTTCTTCCAATCAAAACCGACCGCAATGGGAGCTGCTTGCGGAGTTGTTTCTGGTCTAGTCGCTATTACACCAGCTTGCGGGTTCGTTACACCTTTCTCAGCTCTTCTTATCGGAGCAATTGGTGGTATATTATGCTTTGGCGCCGTTTTCTTCTTAAAAACAAAATTCGGTTATGACGATACACTTGATGCCTTTGGATGCCACGGCATCGGAGGAACTTGGGGCGGTATTGCAACAGGACTATTTGCAACTACTGCCGTAAACGGCGATGGCGCTAACGGATTATTTTACGGAAACGCCTCGCTGCTGTTGAAACAACTTGTAGCGATCGGCGCAACATATGCGTTCACAATTATAATGACGTATGCCATTATTAAAGCAATCAACTTCTTCCTCCCTGTCCGGGTAGATGAGCACGAGGAACATATGGGACTTGATATTTCGATGCATGGTGAGAAAGCTTATGAACATGCAGAGCGAGCAAACTAAAAAAGAGATGCAATCTATTAGTAATAGATTGCATCTCTTTTTTGCGCACCGGGCAACATACCCCACCTAGTATAACCGGAAATATATTAACGGTTTTTTGGATATATCAACGATTTTTCAAATATATCGATTGTTTCTTTCAATATATCAACGGTTCGACACAACATATCGATTTACCAACAAATTCCGGCATGTTTTACATGCGAAATACCCCACATAACTTTATACAAAAAAGACGACCGAAGCCCGGTCGTCTTTTCCTATTTATTTCGGAGCATTTCCTACATATTGCGTAATATCAACATTTAATGCCTGCGCTAAACGCATACCGTATTCTTGATCTGCACGGAAGAAGTTACAAACAGCTAATAATTTTGTGCGTTCATTTACGTCTTTTAGATCATTTGTTAAGTTTGCAATTAAGTTATCTTGCTCTTCTTTAGAGAACGAACGGTAACGCTCACCTGCTTGTTTGAAGTCATTTGGTTTCTCAATTTTTTCACGAGATACATAGCCTTCTACTTTCATAGTTGAATCGCGGTAAGCTTTGTCTTCAACTGGATTCTCTGCATGACGACTCGGTTCGTAGTTGATTGTAGATGGGTTTTGATTCACTTGCATCGCACCATCACGTTGTTGATTCTGAACAGCTGCGTATGGGCAGTTTACAGGAATTTGTAAGTAATTTGCACCAAGACGATAACGCTGTGTATCTGGGTAAGAGAATAAACGACCTTGTAATAATTTATCTTCCGATGGCTCAATACCATTTACAGTTGCACTTGGAGAGAACGCTACTTGCTCTACTTCTGCAAAGAAGTTTTTCGGATTACGATTTAACGTCATTGTCCCTACTTCCATTAATGGGAAGCGATCTTCTGGCCATACTTTCGTTGGATCTAGTGGATCAAAGTCTAAAGAGTCCATTTCATCTAATTGCATAACTTGTACGTGTAAATCCCATTTTGGGTAATTTCCTTTTTCGATTGCATCGAACAAGTCACGAGTTGCATGATTGAAGTCTTTCCCTTGTACTTCTTGCACTTCTTTCGCATTTAAGTTACGTACACCTTGCTGTGGTTTCCAGTGGTATTTAATATAAACAATTTTGCCTTCTTCATTAATCCATTTAAATGAATGGACGCCGAAACCTTCCATTTCACGATAGCTTGCTGGTGTACCGTAATCAGAAAATACCCATGTCATCATATGTGTAGATTCTGGACTTAACGTCATGAAATCCCAATAACGATCTGGCGTTTGAATATTCGTATCAGGTGCTGGTTTTAAGGAATGTACCATATCAGGGAATTTAATTGCATCACGAATGAAGAAAACTGGTAAATGATTACCTACGATATCGTAGTTTCCTTCTTCTGTATAAAATTTAACAGCAAACCCACGTGGGTCACGTGCTGTTTCAGGAGAACCTTGACCATGAATAACCGTTGAAAAACGAACAAATACAGGCGTTTCAGTTCCTTCATTTTGTAAAAATGCTGCTTTCGTATATTGCTTCATACTATTTTTCGTTACGAATACACCGTGAGCACCTGCACCACGTGCATGCACAACGCGCTCCGGAATACGTTCACGATCAAAGTGCGCAAGTTTTTCTACTAAATGATAGTCTTCTAATAATACTGGTCCCCGACGACCAGCTGTACGAGAATTTTGGTTGTCTCCAACTGGAGCACCTTGGTTTGTTGTTAAGCGATTATTTGGATTCATCTAGGGGGATCCTCCTCTTTCTTTCGTAGTAATAATTATTTATTTAAAATCATTATAAATTAATTATTATTCAAAACTAAATCTTTGTCAACTATTTCCTTCACTTTTTTGGAAACAATTTCAGCCAAACAGTCGATAAATGCAGATTGTGCATTCGGCATATTTGGTCTGAAATATTTGGCATTTAATTCATCCGTTACAACTTTACATTCATAATCGTTGTCATATAAAACTTCTAAATGCTCCGCTACAAAACCAACTGGGCAATATACGAAAGATCCGTACCCATGCTCTTCATATAAATCTTTCGTTAAATCTTGCACATCTGGACCAATCCACGGATTTGGAGTATTCCCAGCACTTTGCCAACCGATTGTATAGTTTTGAATATTTGCAGCTTCTGCAATTAAATCTGCCGTATGCTTTAGTTGTTCTACATATGGGTCTCCTGTTGCAATAATTTTTTCTGGCAAACTATGCGCTGAAAAAATTACGACTGCTTTCTCTTTATTATCAATTTCTGTAAACGTCTCTTTTATTTGGTCTGCCCAATACGAAATAAATTTCGGTTCATCATACCATTGTTCAATTGGTTCAATAACAGGACCACCAATTTCTTGCGAAAGACGAATAGCACGGTCATTATACGCTTTAATGCTAAATGTAGAGTAATGTGGCGCTAATACGATACTAATCGCTTGCTCAATCCTATCACGCTTCATTTCTTCTACCGCATCTTCTATAAATGGTGCAATATGTTTTAAACCTAAGTAACAAGTAAATTCATACTCTGTAAATATGTTATTCATTGAATCTGTTAATTTATGCGCCTGTTCTTTCGTAATTTTTGCAAGCGGTGAAATTCCACCAATCGCTTTATAGCGCTCGATTAAATCTTGGAGTGCCTCTTTGGAAGGTTTACGACCGTGGCGAATATGTGTGTAGTACGCTTCTACATCATCTAATGATTCTGGCGTTCCATACGCCATTACGAGTAAACCTATTTTTTTCTTTGTCATCTATATAACACCTCAATTTTATAAATGAGAATCTTTTTCAAGAACATTTGTTTCCAATTATAGCAAACAACAATAAGTACGTAAAGATAATCATTCTAAATAAGTATTTTTTCTAATATGATTTTTAATTTCATTTGACAATTTCTTTAATAAAAAGCGACTTACATAAAAGTAAGTCGCTTTTCCCTTATTCCCTAATATTTACCCCATACTCTTTAAACCAAACGTGAATTTGTGCTAAATGAGCTAAAAGTTGAGGACCTGTCATTAATTGCCCGAACCAAGGTGATTGAAATACACTGCCGCCAGACTGAATCAATCCGCTCAACTGCTCTTTATCAAATAGTTCGTGTAAAATTGAACCTTTATCTGTTAATAAATCTTGCAGCCATACTGTGACCGCTTTCGTATAGTGCGGATTATGCGTTTTCGGATACGGGCTCTTCTTTCTATATAAGATGTCATGCGGAAGCACATCTTCTAACGCTTTACGTAATAGACCTTTTTCGCGGTTTTTATACATTTTCATTTCCCAAGGAATATTCCACGCATATTCGACAAGACGATGATCTGCAAATGGAACACGTACTTCTAAGCTTGCCCCCATACTCATGCGGTCTTTTCTGTCTAATAATGTTGTCATAAACCATACCATATTTAAATAAAATAATTGGCGTCTTTTTGCTTCTAGCGGACTTTCCCCCTCTAAAATAGGAACTTCTTGAATCGACTCTTCATAACGCCTTTGTACATATTGTTGTAAATTTAATTTATTTCTCCATTCTTTTTTTAGAAGTTGTTCACGCGCTTCTGTAGAACGCATCCAGGGAAATGCACTCGATTGTAAATCATCTTCTCTATAAAACCACGGATATCCACCAAATATTTCATCTGCACATTCTCCAGATAAGCCGACGACAAAATCTTGTTTAATTTCGCGGCAAAACCATAATAATGACGAATCGATATCTGCCATACCAGGCAAATCACGAACGAGTACCGCCTCCGTTAAATACTCTGCTAGTTTTTCATTCGAAATGACGCAACGATGATGAGTTGTTTGAAACGTCTCTGTCATCAAATTAATAAACGGAGCATCTGAATTTGGCTGAAACGCATTCGCTTTAAAGTATTTGTCATTATCTTCGTAATCAATTGAATACGTGTGTAATTGTCCTTTTCCTGATCTCTCGTATTCTTTCGCCGCAATAGCTGTAATAGCGCTCGAATCTACACCACCTGATAAAAAGGTACATAGTGGTACATCAGAAACAAGCTGTCTTGTAATGGCATCTTGTAGTAAAAAGCGCGTTTTCTCTACTGTTTCTTCAAAAGAGTCTTCATGTTTTTTACTTTCTACATTCCAATATCTCCATATACATAAACCGTTCTTTGAAAATGTCATCGCATGACCTGGACGTAATTCTTTTATACCAGCATAAATACCGTGGCCAGGCGTTCTTGACGGTCCGAGTCCGAATATTTCTGATAACCCTTCTAATGTTACTTCCGCCTTCACATCTGGATGCGACAATATCGCTTTTAACTCCGAACCAAATAGTAAGCGTCCGCTATCATATTTATAAAAAAATGGCTTTACACCTAATCGATCTCTCGCAATAAATACTTGTTCTTTCTGTTCGTCCCATACTGCAAACGCATATATACCGTTTAAATGATCGACACATTCTTCTTTCCATTCAATATAAGAAGCTAATAATACTTCTGTATCAGAATGACCTTTGAACGTATACCCTCTTCTTAATAATTCCTTTCGAATGTCTTCTGTGTTATAAAGTTCACCGTTATAGCAAATGGCGTAATTCGTTTCATCTTTTAAACAAGTCATCGGCTGTTTACCGCCCTCAGGGTCTACAACGATTAACCGTTTATGCCCAAATGCGACATTTCCTTTAATCCAAACTTTATTATCATCCGGCCCCCGCTTCGCTAACGTCTCAGCCATCTTCGTAACGACATCTCTTTCTCCTTCTAATGAGCGTTTATAATCCACCCATCCTGTAATCCCGCACATATAAATCATCCTTCCATCTTATTTCTTTTCTTGAACGTGCAGTAATCCCCACCCTAAGAGTGCGGATCAAAAAATGAAAAACTTGACGATAACCTACTATCCACATATGGAATAGCATTCTCACTCAGTAAAACATGTTTTATTGTATGCCCACCTATGTCTAGATGTGTCTAGTTATAAAGAACGCACGAACTGTCTATAACAGGAATAACTACTTTTCATAAAGGAGAAATCGTATATGATACAACGTAAACATATTTTATATAACCAGCCCCGTGCTCATACAGTCGGTAATGTAGAATATATAAACAATGAATGGGTATTCTTTGATGATGAAAATGATGAAGCGTTTCTATTAGAAGATATTGCCGAAGATGGGTTTGAAATTTTGTATAATAACAATTGGTTACCAGCCCGTTTCTATGAACAAGATGTATTACAAATCGCCAACGAGCAACACCATTTGCAAAATGGTGAAATGGTACGTATTCGAAAAAAGTTACTTCTTAGCTATAATGAATGGCTCGAGGAATTACCTGACTCTGTCTTCACATTATTAACTGAATCATTGCAATCACTTCACTACTCTTTATATGATTGCATGTATTGTCATAATTATTTATCCTTCTTACCGAAAGAGGAGTCACGCGAAGGAGTAAATATTCTTTTGTTTGATAACGACGAAATGATCTGTACACTGCAGCACCATTTCGTCCGTCATACTACATCAAATAAAAATATGTTCCGTTTTACGAAAGTAAATGGAGAAGAGTTGCATATCGATGCGACATAAAAAATAAAAACCACCTTATCTCCCAAGTCTTTGAGATTATAAGGTGGTTTTATTTTTATTTGAATACGTACCAGCCAAGTGGCAATTTCAGTCCTAAGTATAATACTGCTACTAGCGCAACAATAAATAAGCCCCAAACCGCCCCTGTTGGTTTGTTTTTGCTCATTTTTACAAGAACCATTTCCATTCCGCCGATAACTAAAATACCAGCTAACATTTTCAGGCCGTACCACATGTGCATGCTACCTGTTGCTGTCTTCACAATACTCATGTACAACATGAAGCCTGTCACAATAATGATGATATACATTAGGCGAAGCCCCATATGTACACCCTTACCTTTTCTTCCTGCTGAATAAAGTGAATACGCAACGAAGAATAAAATTAAACCTAACGCCCATGCTGTAATATGCATATGTACCATCGTATCCCTTACCTCCTCTTTTCACACTTTTTCACTCTATATGATAACATGTTCATTTATTTTCAGGAAATGTTTCGCTTTTTTACATTTAAATGATATAATATTTAGAGTATTTACAAACTTCTTGTAATAACAAAAGGGGGAACAATCATGATTCAAACTAAGGATATTATCGAACTTACAGACACATATGGAGCAAATAACTATCACCCACTTCCAATCGTTATTTCTAAAGCAGAAGGTGTTTGGGTAGAAGATCCTGAAGGAAACCGCTATATGGACTTATTAAGTGCATATTCTGCAGTAAACCAAGGTCATCGTCACCCGAAAATTATTAACGCTTTAATTGACCAAGCTAATCGTGTTACGTTAACTTCTCGTGCTTTCCATAGCGATCAATTAGGTCCTTGGTACGAAAAAGTTGCGAAACTAACTAATAAAGAAATGGTACTTCCAATGAATACAGGTGCTGAAGCTGTTGAAACTGCAATTAAAACAGTTCGTCGCTGGGCTTATGATGTGAAGAAAGTAGAAGCAAACCGCGCTGAAATCATCGTTTGTGAAGATAACTTCCACGGACGTACAATGGGTTCTGTTTCTATGTCTTCAAACGAAGAGTACAAGCGTGGATTCGGTCCAATGCTTCCTGGCATCGTTGTAATTCCTTACGGTGATTTAGAAGCGTTAAAAGCTGCAATTACACCAAACACAGCTGCATTCATTTTAGAGCCAATCCAAGGTGAAGCAGGAATTAACATCCCACCAGCTGGTTACTTAAAAGAAGCTCTTGAAGTATGTAAAAAAGAAAACGTTTTATTTGTAGCAGATGAAATCCAAACTGGCTTAGGCCGTACTGGTAAAGTATTTGCTTGTGACTGGGACAATGTAACTCCTGACATGTACATACTTGGTAAAGCACTTGGCGGCGGCGTATTCCCAATCTCTTGCGTAGCAGCAAACCGCGACATTTTAGGTGTATTTGAGCCAGGTTCTCACGGTTCTACATTCGGTGGTAACCCACTTGCATGTGCTGTGTCTATCGCAGCTCTTGAAGTGTTAGAAGAAGAAAAATTAACAGAGCGTTCTCTTCAATTAGGAGAAAAATTAGTTGGGCAATTAAAAGAAATTGACAATCCAATGATCACTGAAGTTCGTGGTAAAGGTTTATTCATCGGTATCGAATTAAACGAGCCAGCTCGTCCTTACTGTGAACAACTAAAAGCAGCTGGTCTACTATGTAAAGAAACACATGAAAACGTAATTCGTATCGCACCACCTCTAGTAATCTCTGAAGAAGATTTAGAGTGGGCATTCCAAAAAATTAAAGCTGTATTATCGTAATGATAGAGAGGTTGTCCGACATGTTGGGACAACCTCTTTCTTTTTATATTCATTTATATTAAGATAAATTTGTAATTTTCTGTATTTTAAAATCATAAAGGAGGTGCGATATGCTATTAAGATATGGTAAACATATTAACTATTTAGCTACATCTTTTATTTTAGTTACATTCTTTGGCTTCCTACTTTCCACAACATGGCTTACTCACTACTCAACTCCTACTACATTCACACTACTGAAAGCATCATTTTGGACTGCTGTTATTCTTACTATCATTGGTTTTGGACGAGAAAAAAGCGCACTTACGGTTATACTATTTGGCATTTGCACACTTGCATTCATTGGTCTTTACACTTTTTCCGTTATTGATTACCTCTATAACCCAAGGCCATAAAAAAGAGCTATCTTTTAACAAGATAGCTCTTTTCTTCACTTCACTACATTTCGCAAAGTACCAATTCCTTCTACTGTAATAACCACTTCATCACCAGCATGTAAAAACTTCGGTGGTGTGAAACCTTTTCCGACACCAGCTGGGGTTCCTGTTGCGATAATATCGCCTGGTTCTAAAGTCATCCCTTTACTTATCGTTGAAATAATTTCTTCTATTGAAAAAATCATTTTATTTGTGTTAGAAGTTTGCCTTACTTCTCCATTTACTACCGTTTCAATGTGTAATGCATTCGGCGCATTAACCACCGATTTATGAATTAAATACGGTCCCATCGGACAAAATGTATCGAAGCTTTTCCCAAGGAAAAACTGTTTATGTTTTCTTTGAATGTCTCGAGCTGTTACATCATTGATAATCGTATAACCAAAAACATGCTCAAGCGCTTTTTCTTTTTTAATTTGTTTCCCTCGCTTACCAATAACGATAGCTAATTCTCCTTCGTAATCTAGTTCGTCCGTTGCATGAGGGTGACCATTAATTTGCTCATTTATGCCAATAACTGTTGTTGGTGCTTTCGTAAAGATCATTATATTTTCTGGAATAGACTCTACTCCGCCCATTTCTACCGCATGCTCACGATAGTTTTTTCCAACGCACAAAATATTCTTTCTTGGCCTTGGAATCGGTGCTAATATTTTCACCTCTGTTAACGGATAATACGCCGCTTCCCCGTTCTCTTTTGCCCAATTTACAATTTCACATACTTTCTCAAAGCATTCAGTCCCTCTTTCAATACACTCTAACATTGTAATAGGGATTGTAACCTTTTCCCCTTTTTGTCTTTGCGCTTCTCTTAAGTGTAATACCTTTTCTTCTTCTTCATCCACAATACCTACAAATACCTTTTCTTCTTTCTTCGCCGTTACAAAACGCAATATTTCCACTCTCCATCCTAAAACTCATGCCCTTTAATTGTATTCGCATCCGTAAGAAAAAAACCTTCTCATACACGCTAATTTTTACAATATTCTTCTCATACCCTATTCGTTACCCTTTATCATTTGGCATAAAATGTAGAAATTTTACTTTTTTTAGCGAAGGTATTTCTTTTTTATGGAGTTTTTGTATAATATGTACTACATATATACTAAAAATTTCATTTAGAGATGGAGCCGATTTCAATGTTTGAGCAAGCGATTGAAAAAAAACGTGAAAAAATGATTTATTTTGCTGAACGCTATGGAATGACTTCTCAAAAAACAGTGGATTGTAGCCAAGAACTGGACAGGCTCTTAAATGTAATTTGGCATGTACATACGGATTTTCACCCAAATCAAACACTCGACACACACACGCAATAGCGTGTGTGTGTCTTTTATTTCAAAAAAACACACATTTTATTGAAAACGCCCATACAATAGTAGAAAAGAAAATTTTAAAAACGAAGGGTGTTTTATATGCCAGCTATGGTCGGACATATTCGTATCGTCAATATTGGATCAAGTGGTATTTTTCATATTGGAGATGTATTTGCGATTAGGCCTATTAGTTACTCACGTGCTTTCGCCGGGGCCGGCTCTTTTAACGTTGGAGATAACGTTTCTGTCTACAATTATCAAAGTGCAACGACTGTCAACGATTCAGATGTCGTCGATCAAGCGATAATTGGTTCAACTTAAAGGGGGCGATTGTATTGAACTTTTACGTAAACCAAAGCATCATCATTAACAGCATTAAAATTGATAGCATTACAACCTCTTCTGTGTTCCAAATTGGTACTGCCGGAAGTATTAAAGCCCTATCTAAATTTTCAAATACGGGCGGATTTACGGAGCCGCTTCGCCCATTACAAGCGAAAGGACAAATTATTTCTATCAAACCATCAACTAGTTCTTCTTAAGACATCCTTGTCATAAATATATAGCAGGAATATTTTTACCCTCCCTATTGAAAAGGAGGTTTCACAAATGAATCAAGATATATATACTTACTTACACCAACTTCAACAAGCTCTTCAAACACAACAAGCAGCCATCCTGAATTTAGAAGATCAAGTACGCCAACTCCAAGAAGAGCTTAACGAATTAAAAAATCGCCCCTCCTCTTCTGTAGGAAAAGTGGAATACAAATTCGATCAATTAAAAGTCGAAAATTTAAATGGTACTTTAAATATTGGTTTAAACCCATTTTCAGCAAAAGGACAACAAATTGAAGATTTTCAAGTGGATACAGAAACATTGAAGGTAAACCCTGAAACCGAAACAAACCCAGACTTTTATCAAGGTATCCTCCAAGAAATGCATCGATACTTAGATGAAGAAGCATATAATCGTATTCTCCATTTTGAACAAGAAGAGCGAACACCGCTTGATGAAATGTATCGACAAATGATGGTGGATGACATAAAAAAACAGATGGAGCATCGACTCCCTTATTATTTATCACAAGCGCAATCATATGAAGGTATTTCAACAGATCCAGATTATTTACGAGATATCATTATTCAGGCAATGAAACAAGATATTGACAAAGCCTTTCTCTCCTTTATTCAGCACATACCGGGAAATTTCCGAAAGGAGTAAGTATGTATGAACCTTAACGTTGTAAACCGTGAGTTAAAAGTCGGACAGATTAAAATGAACGGTGTATCGTCGTCCGCACTCTTTTTAATTGGAGATGCAAATCTCCTCATTCTATCTTCTATTCTCGATACACCATTTGAAACAGTTACAGAGGGTCCATTTGTACCATTAGTAACAGATGTCCCTCCTACTCCAGGTTAAGGAGACTGAGAAATTATGTTGCAGCATGTGTCTATTGTCCAAAATGTTTCTATTATTTCTTTAGGGATTGCTGCTGTATTTCAAGTTGGAGATGCAAACCAAATGGAATTAAAAAGTAGAGCTATTGCCGTCCACCGTGAAATTCCTTTTTATATACGGGGAGAAGGTCGCTTTGATGCTTTTGAAATCTTTACAGATGAACACATTACAATTCCAAAACGAACGACAGATGTAAAATTAAACATTGTAAATGAATGCCCTTTTATTGAAGTTAATAACGTTGAATTACGCACACTTTTAAATTCTGGTTGCTTTCAAATTGGAAATGTTGATTATGGTTTTAATAACTCTCGTATTATACAAATCCGCCAATATATTACGGATGAACCTTCCGCACAATAATTCATATAGTAATTAAAAAGCTTAGTAAAGTAGGTGGATGGTATGCCTTCGGTTGTAGGAAATCTCGTCGTGCAAAACAGTAACGGCTCTTTCAACTTAGGAGATTTTTATAACGTATCTCCGAAAGAAAACACGAAAGCCTATAACGGATCTGGAGCTTCCAATGTTGGGTTTGTCGTGAATACGTTTAACGGTGTTAGTGCAACGAATACATTTGATTCTGATGTGGCAGATCAAGATCAGATTGGAACAGCGTAAAAAAAGTAGGAGATATTCTCCTACTTTTTTCTTTTATCTAATTCAAAATTATTAAAATAAAATTTTAATAAGCAAGAGCTTTACTGTCCACAAATAGTGGTATAAACAAGTAAGTAGTGAAGAGGCACTATTTCATTTTATTTAAATGATAACCCGCTCTCCTCCAAAGCCTTCCTAAGCTTCGGCAAAGACGCAGGTCCCATACCATGCAGTTTTAATATTTCTTTTTCACTATATTTTGAGAGTTCTTCTACAGTTTGAATTCCATGGTGTTCTAATGCCCTTCTTGCTGGCGCTGAAAGAAGAGAGAGAAAACCTTCTTTTGGTTTTCTCTCTTTCTCACAGACTGGGCAAGTTGGACAATCGCTACTTTTATAGTACTCGTGTCCCTGTTCACAAGTTCTTAACGTTTTTTCCGTTACCATTTTCAAGCCCCTCTATTCTTCAATATTTACAACGTGATTCCCATCAAAGAAGTATAAACATTTCTCTTTTACAGGATGTTGTAAGCTTTTCTCCAGTGCTTTTGCATATAACGAAAGCTGCACTTTATATCGATCTTCTAAAATTGGTTTCGCTTGTTCGAATCCGCCTGGGAATTTCCCTTCAATCGTATCTGTTTTGAAGTCGATTAACGTAATGCCATCTTCCTCTTCAATCATGCAGTCGATAACCCCTTGGACAAGAATCGATTCCCCGCTATTCCCTTGCCAATCTTGATATGCTTCTTCTGCTGCAAGCATCATCGTAAATGGTACTTCACGCTCAACACTTTTCGCCGCTAATACCCTTTTACCTAAGTCACTGTCAAAGAATGAAATTACTTTTTCAATCGCTATTTCTTCCGCCTGCTCGAATGTTAATAATTCCTTATTTACCATTCCAGCAATTTGCTCTTGAAGAACTTCAACCGTAATCGGCTTCTTCAAATCAACATGCTGCATAACGGCATGGACTGCTGTTCCGCGCTCTGCGTACGTTAACCCTTTTTTCTCCATAAAGCGCGGACGTGTTTTAATTGGTGCACGTAGTTTTTTAATAAAGGTGTTATCGCTACCATCTTCTGATTGATAATTTCTCTTTATTTCTGTAACAGATTGCTTCGCACGGTGAGATGTTGCTTCCTCATATCCGTACTTCCACATTAATCTGTCGTACACTTCATCTTTTCGTTCACTTTCTAACGGCACAGCCTTTTTCTCACGAAGCGCTTCTAACAATTCTTGTTTCTCTTCTTGAACTGGCTCTGGTGCAAGTAGCGTATTACCGTCCACAACTTCTACTTTCCAGCTCGTGTCATACCCGTAAATTTCATCTGGAATACTTCCTTGTCCTAATTCAAGAAGCATTTCACTATCACGGTGTCTATATAATGAAGGTGCAATCCAGTCTAAATAACAAGACGCCCCGGCACGTATGTGATCTGGTAATAACCATTCACTATGTTCCCTCGCATCAAGCCATTTTTCCATTTCCTTATTTGCATCCTTAACTGTTCCGATTAAAATTAACTTCTCTTTCGCGCGCGTCAACGCTACGTATAGTACGCGCATTTCTTCCGCAATTAATTCCATTTTCATTTTACGCTTAATCGCAAGCTGTGATAATGTTGTATATTTAATTCGTTTACGCGGATCGATAAATTGCGAACCGAAACCGAAATCTTTATGCAATAAGAAACGTTTCATCAAGTCTTGTGTATTAAAACGACGACCGAGTCCAGCTACAAATACAACCGGGAACTCTAACCCTTTACTTTTATGAATCGTCATAATGCGAACAACGTCTTCTTGTTCACCGAGGGCCCTCGCCGTACCCATGTCATCACCGCGTTCTAAAATACGTTCAATAAAACGTAAGAAGCGGAATAATCCTCTAAATGATGTTGCTTCGTATTGTCTTGCGCGGTCATATAGTACGCGTAAGTTTGCCTGCCTTTGCTTTCCAGCTGGTAAACCGCCAACGAAGTCGTAATAACCTGTCTCACCGTACACTTTCCAAATTAAATCAGAAAGTGATTGTTGGCGCGCGAATTCACGCCATCCTTGCAGTAAGTTATAAAACCACTCTAATTTATCATGAAGTTCTTGCTCCTCTTCAAGTGGTGCCCCTTTTAAGAATGAGCTCATTACTTCATAAAACGAGCCTTTCTTTCCATGAGCACGAAGCGTTGCAAGTTCTTCATCGCTCAATCCAACGATTGGAGAACGAAGTACAGCTGCAAGCGGAATATCTTGCATCGGATTATCAATAACGCGGAATACGTTCATCATAATATTTACTTCCGTCGCTTCAAAGTAACCAGTCGCAAGGTCAGCGTACACTGGAATTCCTTGTAATTTTAACTCTTCCATAATTTGCGGGGCCCACGGCATGGAGCGAAGTAAAATAACGAAGTCGCGGTATTGTACTGGGCGCATACTATCATTTTTACGGTCATACACTTCATAACCTGAATCAACCATCGCTTTAATGCGCTGCGCCATAAGACGAGCTTCAAGCTGTGCTTTTTCGACTTCTGCACCTTCTTCTCCGTCTATTACTTCTTCTTCCGTTTGCTGAATGCACAGTAGTTCTGCCGCTACATCTTCACCTTCTGGATAGGTAGCACCTAACTTTAATTCAGCGTCTGCATCGTAGTCGATTTCTCCGACTTCTTCACCCATAATTTGTTTGAAGATAAAGTTCGTACCTGCTAACACTTCATGACGACTACGGAAGTTTTTCGCTAAGTCGATCTTCATTCCACCGCCCAATCCTTCTTGTGTGAAGCGTTTATATTTTCCTAGGAATAGTCCTGGTTCGGCTAGTCGGAAACGATAAATCGACTGCTTTACGTCACCAACCATGAACAAGTTTCCTTCACTCTCAGAATCTTTCGTTACGAATTTAATAATAGATTCCTGTACAAAGTTCGTATCTTGATATTCATCGACTAATACTTCAGCAAATTTATTACGATATTGGAGCGCCACTGCTGACGGATTCATTTCACCATTTTCACTTTGTTCACTTAAAATTTGTAAACAGAAATGCTCTAAATCTGTGAAATCGACCATTCCTTTATCTCGCTTCATCGCTTGGAAACGTTCTGTAAATACTTTTACAAGTTGAACAAGCTTTTCTAATACTGGGTGCATATCTTGAAAATCTCGTAAGAAACTTTCAGGTTTTCGGCTAAATAACTCTTCTTGTAATTTCTTCACTTCATCTTTCGCTTTATTACGAAGAGAGTCTACTTGTTTTACAACATCTTCATTGTAATCACTTTTCTTAATACGCTTTAACGTTTGCCACGATACATTTTGCATCGCTTCATACAAACTTGTCCACGACTCATGAGCAGCTGATGATAGCGTTCCAAGTAAAGCTAGATCTGCTTGCAGGGTTTCAATGCGAGGCGCTGGACCGTCAGGAAGCATTGCGAGTTCAGTTGCCTTACGAATATGCTGTTCCGCTGTTTCAAGCTGGAATTTCACATCTTCTAATAAATAAGAAGCATATACTAAATCTTCAATTGTCTTTCCTTCTACGTCATATGCTTCTACTAATTTATCAAGCCATTTTTCCGGATTTGGATGCGCTCTTGACTCTGTATGAAGCGCTAAAATCATACGTTGTAAGTCATCATCACTACGGTCACTCGTATAACGATCAACAAGTTCAAAGAAGATTGTATTATCTTCGATTCCGTACTCTTCTTCTAATATGTCATCTAGCACTTCTTCTTTTAACAATTCATTTTCTGTTTGATTCGCAATACGGAAACGAGGATCAACATCAAGCATGTAGTAATATCCTCTAATTACTTGTAAACAGAATGAGTGAATTGTTGAAATGGAAGCTTTATTTAATAGGCTCAGCTGCTTTCTTACGTGTTGAGAGCCTGGTTCATCAATTAATACCTTTTCTAACGCTTCCCCGATTCGGTTTTTCATCTCTTGCGCCGCTGCATTCGTAAATGTTACAACGAGCAGGCGGTCGACATCGACTGGATTCTCTTCATTAATAATCTTTTTAATAATACGTTCAACTAATACTGCTGTTTTACCTGATCCAGCTGCAGCCGCAACTAAAATATCACGTCCATTCGCTACAACAGCTTTCCACTGGTCATCTGTCCATTGACTACCTTCTGGTTTTTCAGGCCAATTTTCTATCATTCTCCGCCAACCTCCTCTCTTATTTTCTCCATCGCTTCGCTATCTTTCATATCTTTTAACGATCGGAACTGATTATCTTCAAGTGACTCATCAAATTGACAAACAGATTTGAAGTTACAGAACGTACATGCTGCTTTATTTCCCATTTTATAAGGAGCAATATCGATAACACCTTCTGTAATATCTTTTCCGATATTTTCAAACGTATGGTGTACATATTTTTGCAGTACGTTAAACTCTTGCTCACTTGCAATACTTGAACGCGCACTAAAGCTACCGTCTTTTTTCAGGCCAGCAGAAATAATATCTGAACTTCCTGTTGAAAGTTTGTTATCCATTAAACGAACAACGTCAGCATCTCCTAATACGAGTCCTTTCATTTTAAATTTCTTTAAAATTTCTTTTTCAATTTCAGCTTCAGATGCGTCACCTTTCATCTCAACGATTGGGTTATGAATATGGAAATACAATACACCAGCTGGTGATGCTGCGTGACCTTTTTTCATCCACGTCTGTGCATTCGAAGTAACAACATCTAAATACGTTAACATTTGAAGTGCTAATCCGTAATACACTTCCGTTAAATCTAACGCTTTTGAACTTGATTTATAATCAATAATACGTAAGAACGTCCCGTTTTCATCTTCTGCCTTATCAACACGGTCAATACGGCCGACAACTTCCATCTTCACACCATTTGGTAATGAGAATTCCATCGGCGGAAGTGATCCTGTACCACCCATACCGAACGGCACTTCTAAATCAACTGGTACGAATCCGCTTGACTTCGCATGTTCACGAAGAATGATTGACGTACGGAAAATGATTTGTTGTAGTTTTTGTTTTAAATAGAAATGACGGTTTGAACTTAATAAAATTTGTCGTTGTAATAACGGTGCGATTTCTTCTATTACTAAAACAGAAAGATGCTTACACTCTTTTATGGATAAATCCGCCCAAGTACGGTTTTCACGCAATAGCTTGTCCGCAATTTTCTTTAATGCCGCATGGAATAATTCGCCGATGTCCGGCGCATCAAGCTTGAAAATATCACGCTCTCTAAGCGATAAACCGTGCTGCGCAAAATGAGCGTATGCACAACGGTTAAATAGTTCCATACGAGAGACGCTTCCTTTAATTATATCTCCGTATAAATCTCTACTTACTGCTGTACTTAGTTTCTTCGCACGATTTCGATAGAATAAACTTGATAAGACGCGGCTACTTTTTTGTTTCCATTCATCTGAAGTTACGTAGAAATTATATACGTCCCACCAAAAGTCTAAATTCCCTTCAAATCCGTATCGCTTCCACGTTTGTAGTTGCTGCATAACGTAAGATAACGTTACTTCTGGCGTTGCTACGTATGAAATTTGTTCTGAACGTGATAAATCGTTTACGTCATTCGTAATAAATGAATCTTTCACATTAGGGAACATTCTTTTTATTTTCTTAATAAAGCTAGACGCAAGTAACGTCTTTCCTTCTTCATCTGCAAGCGGGCATGAAATATATAACTTCTCAGATGCTCTCGTTACCATTTGATACATAACGAACTGTTCTTCTAACAAAGTTTGTCTCGTCGTTGGCGCTAATTCAATCCCTGCTGCACCAAGAACTTCTCTTTCTTCATCAGAAAGCATACCTTCGTCCATAGGTGCTGCTGGAATAACACCCTCATTTACACCTATAATAAACGTTGCTTTCACGTCAGATAACCTGGAGTGATCAATATTAGCAATTAACACTTGGTCTAATGACGGTGGAATGTTAGCAAATTGAAGCGCCTCAAGACCTGTCGACATAACGTCCGTAAACATAGAAAGAGACATTTTCTCTTCACCAAGCATCTCTACAAACGTATCAAGAAGGCTCATTACTTCTTCCCATACTTGTTCATGATCTGTCGCAAATAAGAAATCTCCACTTTCTTCTGCACGTATACGTAATTCTTCTAGTTTTTTCGGAACATCCAGCTCTTCTAGAAATAAGTAAACTGCTTCACACATTTGCATAACTGTTCCTGCACGCTTTAACCTTTTTTGCATGCGAATAACAGGTGTTCTTACAACGTCACGTAACCTATTTATTTTCTCTTCCATTTCACGTTCACTATCTGTAATCATCCCGTTCGTATCATCAAGAGAACGATAACGGCGATACATCCATGGATCCTCTGAAGTCCATCTCTTTCCTTGTACACCGTACGCTAAACAGTAATTTTCAAATTCATCCATTTCTTCACGCATCGTTTCTTTTCTTACGTCTAATGGATATAAAAGCTCTGTTTTCACGCAGCGGAACACCGCATCATAACGCCAATTCCCACTAATAATCTCGAGTGCAGAACGAATACATTCTACTAATGGGTGGTGTGACATCGGACGCTTTTCATCGATGAAGTGTGGGATATTGTAATCTGTAAATAACGTTCGCATCACATCGTAATAACTTTCCCCATTACGAAGAAGAACCGCAATATCTCGGTAACGATAGTTTTCCTCCGCCACAAGTTTACGAATTTCACGCGCAACACCTTCTACCTCTGCTCGTAAATTCGCAGCTGTACTAATCGTTACACTCGCTTCACCGTTAAATTTTTCATTCGGACGCGCTTCATAATGAGCTTCTAAATGTGCTAATGCCGGAGAATGAAAACGCGGCTGTTCCATAAGTGGAATTGTTTTTTCAATTTCTATTTTCTCTTCACGCGCTACTTGTTTGATTTTTTCATACGTTAACGTCGTTTCATAAAATAAATCAAGTTCATTTACTGGCTGCGCTAACGTTTTTTCATCTATCGTTAACGTGATCGTAACTCTCGCTCCGCAAATCATAAGCTGTCTTACAATCTCTAACTCTTGCGGGGAGAATGAATGAAATCCATCTATATAAATTTCCGCACCATTTACATATTCAGACTGCGGAAGCTTTTCCACTAGCAATTGCAAGTAGTCTTCTGAATCTAAATATTTTCCGATTAAAGCACGTTCAAAATCATCGTATAATAGCTGTAAATCATACACTTTATTCGCTAGTAACTTTTGTTCGGCACTGCTACTATGCGCATCTAATTGTTGCCACATTTCATATACGTTAGATGGCGTTACATTGTAACGTTTAAACTCTGCAATCATACTGCCAAGATGTTCAAAGAAACCGTTTTGCTCCGCTGCTTTTTGGAACACCGATAATCCATCTTTACGAGACTCTACAATTTTACGGAGTAACATATGTACACCCGCTTCATCAATATGAAGACGACTCGCTCCGCCAACTTCTTGTAGTACCTTCCACGCTAATCGTGAAAAACTAAAAACTTGTGCCCGAATAGAACCTCTTACATCCTCACTTCCAATTAACGCCTGCTGCGTCTGGAATGTCATCTGTTCTGGCACAAGATATAATATTGTTTTCCCTCTCGGGCGTTGTTTTAACTCTTCTTGCACTTCGCGTAAACAAAGTGTACTTTTTCCACTTCCCGCTCTACCAATCACAAATCGAAGTGACATGTAACCCCACCTTTCACTTACATAACGAACGTTAGTTTGCTACTATAATTGTATTATAGTACACGAAAAAAGACAAACTGAGTTGTTTGTCTTTTCTATACTTCTACTTCATTATATCAACCTTTTGAAAAATTCGTTTGCACCTCTTGAATTGGCCAATATCGCAAATCAACTTTACCGACAACTGTATCAGCTTTTACAAAGCCAAAGTGTCTACTATCCCAGCTCCCGAGCCGGTTATCACCTACTACAAAAATAAACCCGGGTGGCACCAGCTTTTCTTTCGTTAACTCTTCTAATGTAAAGTCGCCTGTTAGTTGCCTTCCATTTATCTCTTTCTTATACTTCTCTAAATACGGCTCATCAATAAATTGACCGTTTATATATAACTTATCCTGCTTATATTCAATATGATCTCCAGGTAAACCGATAACCCGCTTTACATAGTCCTCTTTTTTATTCGCATGAAATACCACAACGTCAAATCTGTTCAAGTCCCCAACTTGATAACTCACCTTATTTACAACTAGCATATTGCCATCTTGCAATGTCGGCATCATTGACTTCCCCTCTACAACATACGTTGAAAAGAAAAACGTTCGAAAAAATACAGCTAATAATACACCAATTAAAATTGTTCGTATCCACTCTATGCCTTCTTTTTTCAAAGTTTTCTTCATCTGCTTCTCCCCTTATCCTTTAATACTGAAGCTTTCCTTTACAAAGAAGACTATTCTTAATGTAGTTCTAACTTTACTTCGATTTTCTTACCGACATACCATAAAATAAAAATACCAATCGCTACAATAACTGATTTCACTGGATTATGAATAAATGACATTAAATCATGACCGATATACGTTAAAATAAAAATCATCACAAGTTTTCCGAATGCTAACGCTAGACCAAACTGTTTTACACTAATTCGGGATAAACCAGCGACAACATTTATGAGCGCTGACGGTGTAAACGGAAAACAAAATATAACAAAAATCGGTGCGAATCCTTTCCTTTCAACCCACCCCATTGCTTTTCGTACTCTCTCATGCTTATTTACAAACGAAAAGAAACGACTGCGACCAAAATGGCGGATGATGAAAAAGACAAGTAATGCACCCATTACTGATCCAAGCCATGAATAAAGAAAACCGAGCCAAAAGCCAAATGCAACAGCATTCGCCAGTACAAATACAATAAGCGGTAATGCTGGAATCAACGCCTCTATCATCGGTAAACCAACACCAAGAAGTGGTCCGAACGCTTTATAACTCTCAACAATATGATCCATATTTTCTGGTGAAAAATACTCTTTGATTGTCTGAAAATCCATTCTACACTTTACCCCTTTACTCTAAATACTATCCCTACTGTATCATTGCTTATATGAAAGAGGAAATGGTAGATACGA